>CADBME010000126.1 GCA_902795715.1 uncultured Lachnospiraceae bacterium
AGAGGGATAAGCAGGGTGGAACCGCGAAATGATCGTCCCTGCTCCATGATTATTCATGGAGTAGGTTTTTTTATTTTAATGACAGCAAGTACAGGTTGGCCGATAAAGGAAAGCAGAATGATCAGCTATCATAAAAATACAGGTGCAGACAGGAAAAAAACAGGATATAGACCCCTTGGCCCCAGGGGAGAAAACAGTATTCGTTCCTTTTTTTCCGGCGGACATGGGAAGTATTTTCTTCTTGTCATGGAATTATTGCTTTTAGCGGCCTTCCTGGCCAAGCCGGATCTTTATTATAATAGTCTGGCTCCCAGCTGGCCCGACCGCTTTTATGCAGATTCCATCGGAATCTGCGGCACTTTGTGGATTGTCCTTGTCATCCTCACACTGGCATCCTTTAAGATTCCCGAGGAGGCGGACTGGGTAATGACTTTTATAGCAGGCTGCCTGACTCCTTTTGTCTGCTTTCTCATCCTTGAAGCCTACAATGACCTTCAGTTCTGGGGACCGGTATCTCTTATGGAGATTCGATATGTCCTGCTGGATCTTATAATCTATTATGTCATATACGGGATCCTGCTTCTGATCTTTAACAGTATCAGAGGGGCATCTATCGCTTTGGTTTTATTTACGGCAGGCTTTGGGATATTTAACTATGAACTGACCGTATTCCGTAATATGAGTTTTATTGCCTCGGACATTTTTTCTGCACTGACGGCGGCTGCGGTAGCCAATACCTATGAAGTTCAGATTGATGTGGAGACGGCGGAACTGATTATTCTGACCCTTGTCCTGTGTGCCATGCTCTTTCGCCTGTCAAGGAGACCTCTTTTTAAGGGAAAAAGAAGAGCAGGATTCCTTGCGGTCTGTCTCGGCATGGGACTTGTCTTCTGCAACCTGTACGTATTCAGCGACTATCTGGAGAGGATGGAGGTAGATTTCCGGGTTTATCGGCCCCAGTTTAAATACCGCTATTACGGGACTTTGCTTACTACGGTAAGAACCTTTGGATATCTTCATGTGAAAAAACCGGAGGATTATTCTATAGATGCAGTAAGGGGAGCTATGGCATCCCTGCAGAGTCAGGGAGACTCTGCAGGTCGGAATGAGACCGGAGCCGGCCGGCCCAATATTATCTGTATTATGAATGAATCATTTTCTGATCCGGCTTCTCTGGGTGATCTGCCTCTTAGCCGGGACTACATGCCATTTTTCCGGTCTTTAAGGAAAAATACTATTCGGGGAAACACTTACACATCTGTATTTGGCGGGAACACGGCCAACTCGGAGTTTGAGTTCCTGACAGGAAATACCATGGCTTTTTTGCCGGATAATTCGGTACCCTACCAGCTCTTTCTCCGCGATAGTACGCCCGGTCTCATCTCAACTCTCAAGTCCCAGGGATATGGGAAGGCGCTGGCTCTTCATCCCTATTACAATACCGGGTACAGTCGCTACAAAATCTATCCTCTGATGGGCTTTGACCATTTTTACTGCTCAGACGATTTCTCCGTCTTTAGCAAAACCGTGAACTATCATATTACCGATGATGAAAATTATAAGAAAATCATTGATCTTTATGAAAAGAGGAATCCGGCTGAGGGACCCTTCCTCCTCTTCACGGTGACCATGCAGAATCACGGAAGTTATACGGGAAGCACAGCCGAAACCGGTGACTCGGTGAAACTGACCGGAGACTATGCCGGTTTTAAAAAGGCAGAAGAGTTTCTGAATATGATGAAAATGTCGGACGATGCATTAAAAGACCTGGTGTCTTATTTTAAAAGAGTGGATGAACCGACTGTAATCCTCTTTTTCGGGGATCATATGCCGGACCTGGATGATGGCTTTTATGACAAACTCATGGGAAAATCCATGGATGAACTCGAAGGGGAAGAACTTGAGAAGCTCTATCGGGTACCATTCCTGGTCTGGGCTAACTATGATATCGAAGAAAAAGAAGTTGAAAAGACCAGTAACAATTACCTGTCCACCTATCTGGCGGATGCCGCAGGATTTCAGAGAACCCCCTATCTTGAATTCCTCACAGGCCTGCGGGAGGAGATACCGGCCATTAATGCCCTGGGATACTGGGATCAGAATGGACGATTTTATGAAAATGAAGACAGGACATCCCCTTTCTACCATAGTATTTACAGATATCATCTGATTGAGTATAATAATCTCTTTGGCAGGAAGAATCGCATAAGCAACTTCTTTTATCTGGATGAAAGGGAGAATGACAGCGAGGAATCTACAATCCCCTGAAGAAATGCCTGATAAGGGTAAATATTGAGTAAATGTAATAAGGAAAAGGAGAGTAACTATGATCATCACATTAAAAGACGGTTCTGCAAAAGAATATGCACAGCCTATGTCCGTGCTGGATATTGCAAAAGACATCAGCGAGGGGCTCGCACGCAATGCCTGTGCAGGACAGATTGACGGCAAGACGGTAGACCTTCGCACTATGGTCGATTCCGACTGTACATTAAACATTTTTACATTCAATGACGACGAGGGTAAGCTGGCTTTCCGCCATACCACATCCCATGTTCTGGCCCAGGCAGTGATGCGCCTCTTCCCCGAAGCAAAATATACCATCGGACCGGCCATCGAAGACGGTTTCTATTATGACTTTGATGTTCGTCCTCTGTCCCGGGAAGACCTGGATGCCATAGAAAAAGAGATGAAAAAAATCATCAAAGAGAATCCGCCCATCGAGAGATTCGAGCTTCCCAGAGAGGAAGCTATAGCCCTGATGCAGGAAAAGGATCAGCCCTATAAAGTTGAACTGATTCAAGATCTGCCGGAAGATGCCGTAATCAGCTTTTACCGCCAGGGGGACTTTACAGATCTCTGTGCCGGACCCCACCTTATGAACCTGAAGCCCATCAAGGCCTTTAAACTGACATCCTCTTCCGGCGCTTACTGGAGAGGAGACGAGCACAACAAGATGCTCACCAGAATCTACGGCACATCCTACACAAAGAAATCCGATCTTGCGGAAAGGTTGAAATACCTGGAAGAAATCCGGCTCCGTGACCATAACAAGCTGGGACGTGAAATGGATCTCTTTACCACGGTGGATGTCATCGGTCAGGGACTCCCCCTCTTTATGCCCAAGGGGACCAAGATGATCCAGAAGCTGCAGAGATGGATTGAAGACCTTGAAGACTACGAGTGGGGTTATGTACGTACCAGAACTCCTCTCATGGCCAAATCAACCCTCTATAAGATTTCCGATCACTGGTATCACTACAAAGACGGAATGTTCATATTCGGATATGACACCAAAGAAGAACTGGAAAATGCCGAAGAAGCCGCCAGAGAAATCCATGGGGTTCAGGACCTGTCCATGATTGAAAATGACGCAGACAGCAATGCCTATGCCCTAAGGCCCATGACCTGTCCCTTCCAGTATTATGTATACAAGGCCCGCCAGAAGAGCTATCGTGACCTTCCCTACCGCATGTCGGAAACGTCCACTATTTTCCGAAATGAAGACTCCGGGGAAATGCACGGCTTGACCCGTGTACGTCAGTTCACTATCTCCGAGGGACACCTGGTCTGCACACCGGAACAGATCAGTGACGAATTCAAGGGCTGTGTTAATCTGGCCAAATATTGTCTGACTACCCTGGGCCTTCAGGATGACGTTACCTACCGCATGTCCAAGTGGGACCCCAACAATACGGATAAATACCTGGGAACAGCAAAAGACTGGGATCGGGTACAGGACATGATGAGAGAGATTCTTGATGAAATCGGACTGGACTATGTGGAAGCCGACGGCGAAGCAGCCTTCTACGGCCCCAAACTGGACATTCAGGCCAAGAACGTCTATGGCAAAGAAGACACCATGATAACCATCCAGCTGGACATGTTCCTGGCAGAACGCTATGACATGTACTATATAGACCGCGACGGAGAAAAGAAAAGACCCTACATCATCCACAGAACATCCATGGGATGCTACGAAAGAACACTGGCATGGCTGATTGAAAAATACGCCGGCAAATTCCCGACCTGGCTCTGCGCAGAACAGGTACGTATACTTCCCATCTCGGAGAAATTCTTCGACTATGCCGATCAGGTATATGCCGAGCTTCGCAAAAACGGCATCGATGTAACGGTAGACAAACGCGCTGAAAAAATAGGTTACAAGATCCGCGAAGCCAGAATGGACAAGCTCCCCTATATGCTTATTGTAGGAGCCCAGGAAGAACAGGACCACACCGTAGCAGTGCGAAGCCGCTTTGCCGGAGACGAAGGCCCCAAAGCCCTCGACAGCTTTATCGCGGACATCTGCGAAGAAATCCGTACAAAAGCCATCCGCAAAGAGGAAGTGGGACAGTAGAGACGTTTCATAAATCATCTGTTCCCCGGATGGTAACAAATCAACAGAATAACTGCCAACTAATACCATGAAATGTTCAATTTTTTCACAGAAGGGGAAAAGGTCTTGTGTTATAATAAACATGGATGACTTCCTGTTTTATTAATATCAGGAGATATGTAAAAATAAAATTCATGGAGGCAGTGTGTAAGGAGTGGAGAATCCGGTGCATATATACGCGCTGTGATAAGAGGCTGCACGGGCTGCATATTATAATGTAAAGGAGCGGATGAGATGGATATCAGAGAATTGTTACCAAAGGATACAGAAGGAAGACTGAGAATTATTCAGGAGACAGTTCCTGGAAGACAGATCACACTGGCACATGTTATCACAAGCCCTAAACCGATCGTTTACCGGAAATTAGGCTTGAATCCGGACATTGATTTTGAGCGTTCCGCCATCGGAATCATCACGGTAACACCGAGTGAGTCCGCGGTGATCGGTGCTGATATTTCCATCAAGAGCGGCGATGTCTATCTGGGATTCGTTGACCGTTTCAGCGGAACTCTGATTCTTACAGGAAGAATTTCTGCCGTTGAGTCTGCTGTCAAAGCTGTAATCCATTATTTCCAGACAGAACTTGGATATGCAACTTGTCCGGTGACAAAGAAATAATTTCCGTACCCGGCAGAGGACGGAATCAGAAGAAAATCATTGGTCCCCCATCTGTAAGACAGGTGGGGGATGTATTTTTGGAAGAATAATGAAAGAAACTCTTATTTTGAGAGAATGATCTAAGAGAGCCGGAGGGGAATAGCATGAGTGCAATAGCCGGAGACTGGGCTGCAGCCCTGCAGGAAGAATACAAAAAACCTTATTATAAAAATCTGTACCTGAAACTGATCGATGAATACAAGAATTACAGAATCTTTCCTCCATCGGGAGATATTTTTAATGCTTTTCATATGACACCTTTGAAAGAAGTGAAAGTGGTCATCCTGGGACAGGACCCCTACCACAATGACGGGCAGGCCCATGGCCTCTCTTTTTCGGTTAAACCTGAGGTGGAAATACCCCCCTCTCTGATAAACATTTATAAAGAGCTCCATGATGACCTGGGCTGCAGAATCCCGGATAACGGCTGCCTGACCAAGTGGGCCGAGCAAGGCGTACTGCTGCTGAATACAGTACTGACGGTTCGCGCTCACCAGGCAAACTCCCACAAGGGGATTGGCTGGGAAGAGTTTACGGATGCGGCTATTCAGGTTTTAAACCGGGAAGACAGACCCATGGTCTTTATGCTTTGGGGAACGCCTGCCAGACGCAAAAAAGCCATGCTGAACAATCCCAGGCACCTGATTCTGGAGGCGCCTCATCCAAGCCCTCTTTCTGCATACCGGGGATTTTTCGGCTGTCGTCATTTCAGCCAGGCAAATGAATTCCTGGAGTTCCATGGCCAGAAGGCGATCGACTGGCAGATCGAGAATCGCTTTTAGAATCTTGTCTGGAAGCAGATTCCGGAAAGAAATCAGGGAGGGAAGCGGAGAAACGACTTTTTCTTGCATTTTTAATTTATTTCATGTAATATAGTTCTTTATCGGAGCATCTCTTTGCAAGTCAAGGCGTCTGCCATTCCCGGCAGGTGGCTTTGGCAAGTTACATCAAAATGGACAGAAAGGATGGAAAACATGACAAAAATAGATATTATTTCCGGTTTTCTCGGGGCCGGAAAGACCACATTGATAAAAAAACTTATTGAAGAAGCCTTCAAAGGTCAGAAGATCGTACTGATTGAGAATGAATTCGGAGAAATCGGGATTGACGGAGGCTTTCTCAAGGACTCCGGTATCCAGGTAAATGAAATGAACTCCGGCTGTATCTGCTGTTCCCTGGTAGGAGACTTCAACACAGCTTTAAAAGAAGTCCTTGCCCAGTATGATCCGGACCGTATACTGATCGAGCCGTCGGGAGTTGGAAAGCTATCCGACGTGGTTAAGGCTGTTGAACGTGTTACCGATGATGAAAATGTCATTCTCAACAGTTATATTACGGTTGCCGATGCCCAGCGGGCAAAAATGTATCTGAAAAATTTCGGTGAATTCTACAACAATCAGATTGAATTTGCCAATGCCATTTTCCTGAGCCGCACCCAGAACGTAAAGGAAGAACGCCTTGAGCAGACCCTTGAGCTTCTTCGGGCCATCAATGATAAATCTCCCATCGTAACTACTCCCTGGGATGAGCTGACTGGCCAGCAGATCCTCACGGTCATGGAAGGAAAACATGATTTTTCCCAGGAGCTTTTTGACGCAGCCCTTGCTTTGCCGGAAGATGAGCACGACCACGATCATGACCATGACCACGACCACCATCATCACGATCATGGCCACGACCACCATCATCACCATCACGACCACGACCACCATGAACATGATGACCATCACGACCACGATCACCATGATCATGAAGGCCACGATGACCATCACGACCATGAGACACATCATCATGACCATGACCACGACCATCATCATGATCACAGCCACGGCCATCATCATCACCATCACGGTCATGAAGGCCACCATCACGCAGATGAAGTCTTCACAAGCTGGGGGCTGGAGTCGCCTAGAAAATATAAAGAAGAGACCTTATCAGCCATACTTAAAGCCCTGGCCGATGAGGATACCAAAGACTACGGTATTATTCTCCGGGCAAAAGGTATTGTTCCCTGTGAAGATGGAAGATGGATTCACTTCGATCTGGTTCCCGGTGAACAGGAAATTCGCTACGGCGCAGCAGATTATACCGGAAGAATCTGTGTTATAGGGGCAGAGTTAAAAGAGACAAAACTAAAAGAATTGTTTCAGCAATAAGTATTGAAAAATGGAAGCGCATAAGCCGGATACAAACCGGAAGATTGCCTTATAAGCGACAGACACTTGGAGAATGTGATGTTAAATAAAAATAAAACCAGTGAAATCCCTGTTTACCTTTTTCTGGGATTTTTGGAAAGCGGAAAGACGACATTTATTCAGGAGACATTGGAAGAAGACTATTTCAATGATGGCCAGAGAACCCTGATTCTATCCTGCGAGGAAGGCCTGGAAGAGTATGACCCGGAACTCCTTGCCCGGACCAACAGCCGGATTGAATACGTGGATGATCAGGAGGAACTGACAGCTGAATATCTGAAATCAATCATATTGAAGCATTACCCGGACCGGGTGATTATTGAATACAACGGAATGTGGACTCAGGAAGCTTTATTTGATGCCATGGATGAGACTCCACTTACAGTTTACCAGGTCATAGCGACAGCAGATGCGACAACCTTTGACCTTTATATCAACAATATGCGTTCTCTCATGGTGGAGATGTTTCGCATGGCCGAGCTGGTGATTATCAATCGGTGTACAAAGGATTCACCAAGAGCAACCTGGCGAAGGAGCATCAAGGCCGTGAACCGGAGAGCTCAGGTTGTCTTTGAGGCATTAAATCCCCTTGATATGGATGAGGATGAAGAGGAAATGCTTCCCTTTGATATCAGCGGGGATATCATACAGCTTGAAGATGAAGATTACGGAATCTGGTTTGTAGATGCTATGGAAAGACCGGAAATCTATGATGGGAAGACGATTGAGATGACAGCAAGAGTATTCAAGTCCCTCAGAATGCCCAAGGGAACTTTCGTGCCGGGCAGACATGCCATGACCTGCTGTGCGGATGACATCCAGTTCATCGGCTATCCCTGCCATACAAATCATGCAAAGTCATCGACCATCAAGTCTTTAAAAAACAAGATGTGGATTCACCTTACGGCAGAAATAAAAAAAGAATACAATGATTCCTACAAGGAAGAAGGACCGGTTCTATATGCAAAAAGAATAGAGGCAGCGGAAATGCCGGATGAAGAGCTGGTATACTTCTGACAGTAAGAAAAATATATGAAAAGAATTCATACAGGAAAAACGAAAAAAAAGAGAGATTCGACGGAACCTCTCTTTTTTGTATCATTTTTTTGAGTATGAAATTTAAATCCTGCTTATTTATCCTATTTGATTCCGGGATCGGAAGGATCATAGTTCTGATCCCATGTAGCCTTGCCGATTGCATCGGACAATTCGGTAATACCGAATGGCAGATAGGAAGTCTTTTTGGTTCTTCCTTTACGGATAAAGGTTACATAATTGTAGGACTTACATTTCTTACTGATGTTGTAAACCATCAGAGCATTTGCAACCTGGAGACGTACACACTTGGTGGTGATGTTGCTCTTACCCATGGCATTGAAATGCGGTTTGTAGAGGGACCGAATGTTACGGCGAAGGAATCTCGGTGAATGGAAGAGAGCACCGGATCCCAGAATGGATGTTGCATACTGATAATAGTAAGTATGTCCGTTCTTGTGGAAGAGGAACCATCTATGTCTGGAGCCTCCCTTTCTGCCCAGTTTCCATTTTCCTTTGCCGCCCGCTCCGCGAACCTGTTTCTTAAGTGTAGCGTTTTTCTTGGAACAGGTTGTTACGATGGTCTTCAGGGGAACGCAGTATCCGCTGCCCTTAATATATCCCATGAAGGTTACATTATCGATGCCGGCTTTGGCATTGATGTAAATGCGCATTTTCTTCTTAAACCATGAAGAATCTGTAGCAAAGACATTTGTTACAAGGGATCCGTCTGCATTCAGATAGTAACGGTAGCTTCCCGGTGATGCCTTTCCGTGTCCCCAGTAATCCAGCCCGTTTGTTCTGAGTTTCTTCTTTGCCGGTCCCTTGCTTCCGGTACGGTAGATCTTACCACTTTCGAAGTAATACCACTTGCCGTTGGAGGGGTTCTTGCACCAGTTGTTTACACTCTTGTTAAGGACACCGTTTTTATAGTAACCGTAGGTCATAGAGCCGCTGATTACCCAGCCGTTAATCAGAAGGCCGTCTTTGTAAGCCATATTGGCTGTTTTTTCTGCTTTTGCTGCGCAATTAAAATACTTACCGACGCTTCCTGTGTATCCGTCAGCAGCAATTTTACCGGAGGTAACTTTATACATTTTGCCATCTTTATAGGCAAATCCGGAGTAAAGGGCTCCTTTATTGCAAACCAGGCCGTTGTCATCTACACCTGTATAGGACCTTCCGGCATTGGGAACATAGACGATGGTTCCATCCGTATCAACGGTTCTGGTCGTTGTATATGGTGTACCGTCGCCGTATTTAAACTCCTGGTCTCCAAATTTACAAGTAGTACTAGGAATTGACGAGAGAATATTACGTGCGGTGTACGTGGTGCCGGCCTTGGAGACATTAAAATTTTTGTCTACTTCGTAATATTTAAGAGCCAGATGCTTGTCAGAAGATCCCGGGGATGCCAGGGCTCCATCCTTAACATAGTAGGATCCCCCTACTACTTTGAAGTCTTTTCCATTTAAGTCCGTAAGCACATAATGGTAGTCTTGTGGCATCTTGAGAATGTACTCGCCGTATGCAGGCAAACCTGTGATATTAAATCTTAAGTTGCCGCTTTTCTCTTCCCAGTGAGATTTATCATTGTTTACAGCCGCTTTTGCAGCGACACCGGCAGCCTCAAGCCTGGGGGCATTAAAGGCTGCTACAGCAGCAAACATTAACAAAAATACAAATAGTCGTTTCAAAATTTTTTCCATTGCTCCTCCTTTGTTATGAATTTAAGCGTAATATGTTAAAAATTATTACAATATGTTTACAGTTTTCTTTTGTGTTTCTTATATTAACTTGATACGGGTCAAAAGTCAAGACCCTTTCTATATTAACAGCATCATTTACTTAGGGTCAATTTAATAATGCTTAATATTTTCTGTCGAAAAGGAATGATAGTAATCCATACTTTTTTGTTCTTTATCAGTAGGAAAAAGTACATATCATTATCAAGAAAGTATTTTTTCAATTATTTGACCGCTATATTACAAAATGATATAATTAATGCCGTATATAGAGTATCTTCGGCCTTTTAAGTAATGGTCTCAGATGCGTTTTTTTCGTGATTTTTCTGCAGAGTATTTTTGATATGCTGCAGATCGATATTCAAATAGAATCAGGCGTACCAGAATGTGCGAATTTGATGAGAAAGGAAGAAGGGCATGAAATTTGTAGCGGGCGTGGATATTGGTAATGCTTCGACAGAGGTTGCTCTGGCGAACATTGAAGGTGATCAGATTACGTTCCTGGCCAGTGGGATCAGTGATACGACCGGAATCAAGGGAACAATGCAGAATATCAATGGTGTTTTCAGCTCCCTCAAGGGTGCTTTAAATAAAATAGGAAAGGATTTCTCCGATCTTGACGAGATTCGTATCAATGAGGCTGCACCGGTTATCGGTGATGTTGCCATGGAGACCATTTCCCAGACTGTCATTACAGAGTCCACCGTAATAGGTCATAATCCCAATACACCTGGAGGAACAGGTGTTGGTGTCGGTGTCTCCACCATGGTAACCGATATTCCAAAGATCAGGGAGACCGGAGATATCATTGTTATTATACCCAGGACGATTTCTTTTGAGGAAGCAGCGGATATTATCAACCAGGCTGATGAGCGGGTTCATATTGCCGGCGCCATTCTTCAGTCGGATGATGGTAATCTTCTCCACAATCGTCTGGATACGAAGATCCCGGTAATCGATGAGGTTGTTGATATTGATAAGGTTCCCCTGGGTGTAACATGTGCAGTTGAGGTGGCCCCCATGGGCAGTGTGATACGTGAATTGTCCAATCCTTACGGCATTGCCACCCTCTTTGATCTGTCTGCCGAAGAGACCAAGAGGATTGTGCCAATCGCCCGTTCCCTGATCGGAAACCGTTCCGGAGTTGTTATTAAGACCCAGACCGGTAATGTCAGTGCCAGAAGTGTCAAGGCCGGAACTATTACCGTAATCGGATCCCGCAAGGAGGTTTCAGTTGATGTAGACGAAGGCGCCGAGAAGATTATGGATGGTGTTCGCAGTGTTGAGGATATCCAGGATATTACCGGCGAGAAGGATACCAATGTTGGCAGCATGCTCTTTAATGTCCGCCGGGTTATGTCCAACCTGACTAATAAAAGTATCAAGGATATTAAGATTCAGGATATTCTTGCCGTTGATACATTTAACCCCCAGAAAGTAATCGGTGGTATTGCCGACGAGTTCGCTCTGGAGAACGCAGTCGGTATCGCAGCCATGGTTAAGTCCGACCGCCTTCAGATGGAGATGATTGCCAATATTCTCTCTGAAAAAATCGGTGTGCCGGTATATGTAGGCGGTGTTGAGGCGGATATGGCCATCAAGGGAGCTCTGACAACCCCGGGTACCAGTGTACCTCTGGCTATCGTAGATATGGGTGCCGGGTCCACAGATGCTTCGATTATTAACCGGGAAGGAAAAGTTAAGCTGATCCATCTTGCCGGTGCAGGAGACATGGTCTCCATGCTGATTCAGTCTGAGCTGGGACTGGAAGACTTTGACCTGGCTGAGGATGTAAAGAAATATCCTCTGGCTAAGGTGGAAAGCCTCTTCCACATCCGTCATGAGAGCGGCACGGTTCAGTTCTTTGATAAACCGGTTGCTCCCAACCTTTACGCCAAAACCGTTCTGGTTAAGGGTAATGAACTGGTTCCCCTTGATGGGCATGAAAACCTGGAGAGAGTCAAAAATGTCAGACAGGAAGCGAAGAGGAAAGTTTTCGTGACCAATGCCATCCGTGCTTTGTCCATGGTTAGTCCTACCGGTAATCCTAAGGATATTTCCTTTGTTGTTATGGTAGGCGGATCCGCCCTCGATTTTGAGATCCCCAACTTTGTGACGGATGCTCTTTCCGAGTATGAGATTGTAGCAGGACGAGGAAATATCAGAGGCACCGAAGGACCGAGAAATGCTGTTGCAACCGGACTGGCCCTGGCTTGTCTTCCTCCGGAGGCATAGGGTCGGTGAGGCTCACTGAGCCCGGAGCCCCGAACACACCTATGCAGACCTCATCTCTTTTGTACCCATCACTTTGTGAGAGTGTGTAAATAAATAGCTGCTGTCTGAACTGGCCTTTGGCAGAAGATCGCAGCGAAATAGTTACCATTTACAGAGTATGCAGACATGAATCGTGCCTGCCATGAAGAGAATCCGCTTGTGGGTAGCGGTCCTGTAAAAGGGTAATAAAAGAAGAACTGTTTTAAAAAGGTTTATCGGGAATGTTCTGATTTCCGAACACTTTCTTAAGGCAGTTCTTTTTTTATCCTCATTAATTTTTATGACAATTGCTTGACAGATAAACGTAAAATGATTATAATAAATTCGTAATAATTTAAATAGAGAAATTGTGGATTTATTGTGTAACATAAAAATCAGATCAGATTGCCTGACTTAACAAGGGCATTTGCATATTTTCACAGAGAGGAGGCTGTGTATCAGGTATGCTGATATCGATATTGGGAGATTCGGTCAGTACTTTTGAAGGATATACTCCATCAAAAGCTGTTTTTTTCGACCGTTATAACAGTTTTGAAACCGGAATCAATACCGTGGAAGATACCTGGTGGATGCAGGTGATCAGGGCCCTTGGGGGAGACCTGGGAGTCAATCATTCCCTTGCGGGAAGCACGGTGGCCGGCGGCATATCCTCAAGCGGCGCGTCCATGGACAGAATCCGGGCTCTGGGCGCAGAGGGAGTTCCGGACATGATTCTTATTTTCATGGGGGCCAATGACTGGGCCTACGGGATATTGCCGGATGAGTTCAGGAAGGCTTACGGCCTGATGCTTGACAGGGTAAAAGAAAGCTATCCGGACTCGGAAATCTGGTGCGGAACTATAGCTTCCGGTAAATTGGTGGATCCTGCGGAGCGCTTTTTCTTTAATATGGACGGGCTGATCAGCCCCCGAATCTACAGTGACATTATTGACAGCCTGGCCGGGGACCGTCACCTGCATACGGCAGATATGGCCCGGAATCAGGTGGAATACGAAACCATAGACGGAGTTCATCCCAATAAAGAGGGTATGAAAACTCTGGCTGACCTGTGGCTTAAGAGTATACAGGGAGAGGAGTGACAAGCTATGCATAACCAGCGATTACGTACATTATTATTGATATTGATATTTGCCTTTGCCCTGCTATCCCCGGTCTGTACCGGGAAGGTTCAGGCCAAAGCCAGCCTGGGAGTCAAGGAATTCCGAATTACCAAAGGAAATACCAGACGGCTCCGTGTCACAGGAAGCAAGAAAAAGGTAAAATGGAAATCATCCAACAAGGCGGTTGCCCTGGTAAACAAGGCAGGTCTTGTCACTGCTGTAAAAGGCGGTACGGCTACTATTACGGCCAAGGTTGGAAAGAAGAAATTAAAATGCAAGGTAAAAGTGCGTGGACTCAACCGTAACCGGATCACCATGCACAAGAATCTCAAATACCAGCTCAAGGTTTTGAATGGAGCAGCCGGATCTTCCTGGTCATCTTCCAACAGCAGTGTTGCCAAAGTTTCTTCCGATGGAATGGTCACAGCCAAGGCTTCGGGAAAAGCATACATCACCTGTACTTCCGCCGGCAAGAAACTGTCCTGTGAGATCAATGTCGCCAAGTTAGATAAGTCCACCATCAGCCTGAACCAGGGAGGGTCATCTTCATTGGTCCGGACCGGATCGATCACAGCCTGCTCCTGGTCATCTTCCAACCATACCGTGGCTGTAGTCAGTAAGTATGGTGAGGTCTATGGGGTAGCGGGCGGAACGTCTGTGATCACATGTGCCTGCGGAAATGCCAGACTGAAGTGTACCGTATATGTAAAAGGAAATAATATCGTTACTCCCCGGAATTCACTCAGCGCTTCTAAGAGCTCCCGTAATACAGTCAAAATTAACGGAACTTACGGAGCGGTCCCCTACACGGTTTATAACCAGGCTTC
>CADBME010000127.1 GCA_902795715.1 uncultured Lachnospiraceae bacterium
GCATTTTAAGGACATCGGAAAAATTAAGGAGGCTTCCCCGGAGGAGTTGAAAGAGGTTCCGGGTATAACCGGGCCGGTGGCTGAGGAGATTTATCGGTTTTTTCACAAAAAAGAATTGCCGAATGGATGAAACAGGAAGATAATGGCAGTATAGTCCGGATAACCAGACAGAATATTTGAGGAGAATAAAGCATGTATAATGTGACCTTGACAGAAGTAATTGAGAAGATGGAGCTTAAAAACCTTCTTCCTGACATCGACACTGACACGATTAAGATAACCACTCCGGCTGTAAACCGCATGGCTTTGCAGCTGGTAGGCTTCTACGAACATTTTGATTCCAAAAGAATTCAGATTATCGGGAATGTTGAGGGGGCTTATCTGAAAAAACAGCCTGATGAGGTGATCCTTCCGATCTACGACACCATTTTTCAGAATAAGATTCCCTGCATCGTTTTCTGCTGGGGACTTCAGCCCTGTGACCGGCTCATGAACGTGGCAGAACAGCATGGGGTTCCGGTTCTGGTTTCCGAGCTTAGGACTTCGGAGTTTATTGCCAGGTCGGTACGCTGGCTTTCAGAACAGCTGGCTCCCAGAATCTCCATCCATGGGGTTTTAGTCGATGTGTACGGGGAAGGCGTCCTGATCATGGGGGACAGCGGTGTCGGCAAGAGCGAGGCAGCCCTGGAGCTGATCCGGCGCGGTCACCGGCTGGTTTCCGATGACGTGGTGGAGATCCGAAAGGTAAATGACGAGATACTGGTGGGAAAATCCCCGGATATCACCCGGCATTTTATCGAACTGCGGGGAATCGGCATTGTGGACGTGAAAAGTCTTTTCGGCGTGGAGAGTGTAATGCTGACTCAGAATATTGACATGGTAATCCGGCTGGAAGACTGGAATCGGGAAACCAATTATGATCGCCTGGGTCTGGAGGAGGATTACATTGAATTCCTTGGAAATAAGGTTGTCTGTTATTCCATCCCCATCCGCCCCGGAAGGAACCTGGCGGTTATTGTGGAATCAGCAGCTATTAATTACAGGGCAAAGAAAATGGGATACAATGCGGCAAGGGAACTCTACAATAGGGTAACCGGATCAGTAAAAAGGGAGAAAGAATGATGAGAAGGTATGTAATCGGAGCCGATATCGGCGGAACAACGGTGAAGCTGGGAGTTTTTACCACAGAGGGAGAGCTGCTTGACAAATGGGAGATTCCCACCAATACGGAGGACCAGGGCAGACATATCATCGAAGATGTTGCAGCATCCTGCCTGGCTTACATGAAAGACAAGGGCTTGAACAAGGAAGACTTTGACGGAATCGGTATGGGAATTCCCGGTACGGTTAATGAAGACGGCAGCGTCAATACTTGTGTAAATCTGGGTTGGGGCTATCGAAATGTACGCGAAGAAATGGAACAGGCACTGGGTCTGCCTGCCTTTACGGAAAATGATGCCAATGCGGCAGCCCTTGGAGAAATGTGGAAGGGTGGAGCCATGGGAGTGAGCAACCTGGTCATGGTAACCCTGGGAACCGGAGTCGGCGGGGGTATCATTGTGAATGGAAAAGCTATCCGGGGATCACACGGGTATGGAGGCGAAATCGGCCACATCACCATCCGGCCGGAAGAAGAGATTGCCTGCAACTGCGGCCGCAGGGGTTGTCTTGAGCAGTACTGTTCCGCCAACGGAATTGCCAGAGTAGCCAAAGCGGAGCTTAAAAATTATAAAGGGGAAAGCAGCCTGAAGAAGCTTGAGGATATCACAGCCAAAGATGTATTTGACGCGGCAAAGGAAGGGGATCCTTTCGCTTTGTCCCAGCTTGAACGTTTCGGGCGTGATCTGGGTCTGGCCCTCTCCAATCTGGCAACGGTTACCGATCCCCAGGTATTTATTATCGGCGGAGGAGTTTCCAGGGCCGGAACCATTGTTACCGACATCATCAAAAAATACTACAGCATGTATGCTTTGAAGGGACAGAAGGATGCAGAATTCCGGCTGGCTGTCCTTGAAAACGATGCAGGCATCATCGGATGTGCCAGTCTGGCCATCTGCTAGAGGCATCCGCCCCGGAAATAAAGATGGCGAATTTGCCTAAAAAACAGGAGCCGGAAGCCCGAAGATTTTAATAATATGAGCAAAAAAAATAAAATGAAGACAGGAATTTAATATATTTTTGGCGTTTTACCTAAAGGGAGCGATGAAGCTCCCTTTTATTTTGTACGCTTTCTGCATTGCTGAATATTTTTTTTTGTTTTATATTATGATAGCAAGGATTCTATCTACAATATGGGGTTTCTCGGAACTTCTGTAAATAGAAGCTGTTTAAAAATAAATGATATCGGAGAGTA
>CADBME010000128.1 GCA_902795715.1 uncultured Lachnospiraceae bacterium
ATAAAGGCGGCTGCGGATATTAAAAAGAAGCTGCCAGTTGATTTATCTTTGCCAAAAAAAATATATATAAAAAGAACCGGGATAAGGAAGCTTCTTGAAGCGGATGCTTTGCTTGAGGAGTATGGCTTTACAAGTATTATTCCCGAGAACTATACAGTGAAGGAACAGATGACGTTGTTTTATAATGCAGACATTGTGTTCAGTGTCCATGGAGCAAATTCAACGAACTGCCTTTATATGCGGAAAAACACCGTGTTCATTGAAGCTTTCAGTAACTACTGGAAGGACAGATGGAATCTTTATACTCTGGCGGCAGGAAAAATCCATTATTTGCCGGTCAGTTCTCTGGAAAATGTCGTTGAATGTAAAAATGGGAGATCAGAGGATTTTAAGATTCGTGAGACTTTGCTCCGCATGAGTATTGAGAACGCGTTTCTTATATACAAGGCAGAACATCTGTAGTCAGGTAGCAGTAAAGTTTGTTTAGAAAAGGAATCGTATATTATGAAAATCGCTATATGGGGATATGGAAAATATGGGAGACGGATGTTTGACAGTCTGACCCGTTTTTGCTCAGAGGAATATGAGGTCGTCCGTGTTTACGATAAAAATTATCAAATATTGGAAAGGACGGAAGGGAGAATAAGTTTGCCTGTCTGCAATCCCGGATCACTGTCAGAAGACTATAAAAGCGGGATGTTTGATAAGGTACTTGTCTGTATATTAAAATACGAAACTTTAAGGGAAATACGGGAATTCCTGCAGAAAAACTTAATTCCGGAACTGCATATTGGGAGTGAGGATGACTTTTTTTCTGCTTCTTTCTTCGAACAGGGAGAAAAGCCTTTTGCTATACAACAAGATGGTTACAGTTTTTTTGTGTTAAAAAATCTGTATGGGGCCATGGCTAACTATGAATCAAATGAGTTGCTGTACCTCTTTAATCACGAAGGAAAAGTGTTACAGGAGCATTGGATTCACTTGTATGGAAAACAAACATCACATGTTTACGATTATCCGTTTAGTTTTAAAAACAGCAGGGCAAAAAAAATCTTTATTAAGGGTCAGTACTGTATTTTGACTAAACAATATTCGAAAAATTACTGGCATTTCACATATCAATGCCTGGATACTGTGTGGCTTCTTGAGAAAGCAGGGTATAAGGGAAAATATATTGTGCCGAATCAGTCTTTCTGCAATGAGTTATTGCACTTGCTGGATATTGTTCCGGAAAGGATTATTTCCCTCAGTAAATTTGAACACAATAAGATATATGTTTTCGAAGAAGTCTTTTGTGTTTCCTTTACTGTTGGAAAAGAAAACTATGGAACGTCTGTGTTGTTACAGCTTGCAGAAGATATCAAAAAGAAACTGCCGGTGGATCCTTCGCTGCCAAAAATGATTTACGTAAAGAGAATCGGAAAACGAAAATTGCTTGCTGCGGATGATTTGCTTGCCGGATAGGGTTTTTCGGTTATGGTTCCGGAAGATTACTCTGTAAAAGAACAGATGACGCTTTTCTATAATGCGGATATTGTATTGTGCGTTCATGGAGCGAATTCCGCAAATTGCCTGTATATGCGTAAAGGGGCGGTCTTTCTTGAAGCATTTAGTAGCTACTGGATGAATCAGTGTAATCTGTATACTGTAGTAGCTGCCGGGGTGAATTATCTGCCTGTCAGTTCATTGGAAACTGTTTGGGAAAACCGGGATGGAATATCCAGAGACTTTGAACTGCCGGAACCTTTGCTGCGCATGACCATTCAGAATGCATTTCTTATTCGTAAGGCGCAAGCAGGCTCTGTATGACAGTACCGGATGTATAAAGGCTTGTTATGTTAAGGTGAATGACACAAAATGAAAAAACGTATTAGAGTTCAAATCATAGGCAATTATTTAAATAAAATTCGTTATTCTTTAAACAGAGCGGGGATTTATACAGAAGATATTTTAGCGAATGGGAATCCTTTGGGGTTTGTATCTCTTACAGATGATAAGAATAATAAGTGCGCTGAATTTCCTGAAGATATCAAAACTATCAATAATAAAATTACTCAGTTGACTTTGAAAAAAAATCTGGATGAATATCTGTCTCACGATGATAAGGTGTTTAAGTCCAATCAAGTTGAACCGGAAGTAGGAAAAACTGTACGCTATAAAAACACCAGTTCTTATGTAATCGTCTGTAATACCAATCTGGTGTATCCTCTTCTTTTATTGAGGGGCTGTTTATATTCAGATACATTTCCAAAAAATGGGTTTAGCGAATACCTGTATCGGGAAGGCGCAATTAATATAATTCCTTCGGTGCGCTTTGATCAAATAAAGAACTGTTATGATAAATATATTGAGATTTTACTTAAAGAATATGACAGCAATCATATTCTTTTAATTAGGACGGCTCCTTCGCTCTGGTATTTGGAGAATGGAATATTTAAACTGTTTGACGACAACATAATTAAACTTCGAAATTTTATCAATGAAGCAGATAATTATTTTATTGAGAAGACCCATTGTACGGTTGTGAACACATTTGAGCGGTTTGTCCCTGACGGGCTGTTAAAGGAAAGTTTTCTTCCCTGCGCATTTTATCCTGATTTTGCATATGATGAACTTACAAAAGAAATCATTTCCGTAATACATAATAAGGAAAACGGGATGTTTTCTATTGGTGTGGAAACAGGGAAGAAACCATTATTGCAAGAAAGTTCACATGGCAACAAAGAAGATTTTTTGAAGTTTCTTGTTGATAAAAATAAAGCCTGGTCAAACGTATGTGAAAAAGATATTAACTTTATTGAGCAATATACTGAATCGAATTATATTGACATAGATGGACTGATAGGGATTTTTCTGCTTGCCGGACAGTCTGTTTGCCGTGGCTGTTTCTGTAAAACAGCCTTTAACATCCTTCGTAATAATTCTTGTTCTGCCGTGGTAAAAAGCTTGCGCAGATATAACAACAACACAGGTTTTTTAAGCCGTTACTCATATTTTCAGGGAGACTTGCCGGAAATACATGGCGCATATATAAAGATAAATAATCAATATATTCTGGGGATTCTGCCGGAACAGAACAATTCGTTCCAACTGATTCAGTTCCATAATAAAGATACTGTAGATGAAAAACAGGTCATGGAGAACGGTTTTTGTTGTTCTATCCATGAAGCGG
>CADBME010000129.1 GCA_902795715.1 uncultured Lachnospiraceae bacterium
CTCTGCACAAGAATATGTGGAACCAGATCGATTCTTCCCCTCCGGATAAAATAAACCAGGGTGTCCCGGACAAGACGGATTCCTTCCGATTCCGACCGCACTTCAAGGAAAAGGCCACCGTAATCTACCTGGGAAACCGCAAGGTCAAAGTTTCGTTTGACCTGTTCAGACGCCGAATAATTATGCCAGTGCCATACTCTGGCGTCCGCGGCATAGGCAATCTTCTTTCCGGCTTCGATGAGCCTGGAAGCAAAAATCATATCCTCATTAAAGATGGTATGGAGGGGAAATCCCCCCAATTCATCATAAACCGATTTTCGGTAAGCCGCGCATACGTTGGAACAAAAAAAGGTTTTGATTCCCAGTTCAGGGAGGTCTCCGGCTGATTTGACGCGGCTCTCTGCCGGATAGTTAAATCTCCTGGTATAGGCCTCGACCGGATTATCCTTTCTATCGGCCATCTGTCTTCCGTAGGCTGCGCATACTTCCTCATCTTCAAATGGGGCCGTCAGCTTTTCGACCAGATACCGGTCAGCCGGTATGGCGTCCTGGGTCAGGAGAAGGATGATGTCCCCGTCACACATGGCACATGCCCGGTTGCGGGTCCCGCCATGATCAAATTCTTCTTTGCGGATATGGACAATTTCTCCCTGTTCCAGGCTGTCAAAAACCTCACTGTGGAAGCTGGCTTCTTCGGTATTGATCAGGAGAATCCGATCCGGTCTCACCGTCTGTCTCTTAAGCATTTGGAGACAGCGGTCCAGCTTCTGATCAGGTTTATAAGTTGGAATAACGATATCAATCTTATATTTTTTCATAATAATTATTCTTTTCCGCTCCAGCAGTAGGTACACAACTTACAGGGAGAAATCCCGATCGATTCTTCCAGATCATCCAGCCTGTGATAGCGCAGAGAGGTAAAGTTCTGGATCCTGCAAATCTCTTCTAACATTTCCTCATAGCGCTGGCTGTTGGGGTCAGCATACTCACTTAGCACTTCACTTGATACATTCTCTCCCTCTCTGTCGCGGATCACCCTTCTGGCGATCAGATCCATATCCGATTTGCTCCGGGAGAAATTGAGATACTTACAGCCGTAAAGCAGAGGGGGGCAGGCCGGACGGATATGGACTTCCTTAGCCCCGCTCATGTAGAGGAATTCTGTCGTCTCTCTCAGCTGTGTACCCCGAACGATGGAATCATCGATAAGGAGTAGTTTCTTCCCCTCGATCAGGGCTTTCACCGGTATCAGCTTCATCTTGGCAATCAGGTCTCTCTGGGACTGGCGGGTCGGCATGAAGGACCGGGGCCAGGTCGGTGTATACTTGATAAAAGGTCTTGCAAAAGGAATACCCGACTCATTGGCATAGCCGATGGCATGGGCAATTCCGGAATCCGGAACCCCGGCCACCACATCGGCATCCACCTTGCCGGCATCACGTCGGGCAAGCATAGCTCCGCAATTATAGCGCATCTCTTCCACGTTAACACCTTCATAGGATGATGTGGGATATCCATAATAAACCCAGAGGAAGGAACAGATTCTCATCTCCTCCCTTGGCTCAATAATTACTTCCACTCCTTCCGGAGTTATGAAATCGATCTCACAGGGCCCAAGTTCCTTGTAATCCCGATAGCCCAGATTTAAGTAAGCAAAGCTCTCGAAAGAAATACAGTAGCCATTTTCGTTTTTTCCAACCACCAGGGGAGTCCTGCCCAGTTTGTCCCTTGCGGCATAGATGCCCTGTGAGGTCAGGATGAGCATGGTCATGGACCCGTCAACCACATCCTGAACATAGCGGATTCCGTCAAGAATGGTATTCTGCTTACAAATCAGAGCAGCGATCAGCTCAGTCGCATTGACCAGGCCTCCGCTCATCTCCTGAAAATGAGTATTGCCATTGGCATAAACGTATTTGAGCAATTCCTCTTCATTGTTGATCTTGCCGACTGTAGTGATGGCAAAGCTGCCCAGGTGGGACTGAACCAGCAGGGGCTGGGCCTCATAGTCCGAAATACATCCGATTCCCAGGTAGCCTTTCATTTCATCGATGTCCTTCTCAAACTTGGTACGGAAAGGGGTGTTTTCTATGTTGTGGATTGCACGTTGAAAACCTGACGAACCATATACCGTTAAACCGGCGCGTCTGGTACCGAGATGGGAATGATAGTCAACTCCGTAAAACAGTTCCATAGTGCAGTCTTTCTTTGAAGCAACGCCAAATACTCCTCCCATTTTTCCCTCCTGACATATTAAATCGGGATTCTTCTGACGATTTCCCAGGAGTTTCACAAGACACTCTTGCGTCTTACTCCGGGACGTCCCCGACTTATCCACATTGTAAAATCAATGATTAATTATATCATATCTTCTCATATGCATATGTACTTAAAATTTGTGAATAATCCAAATATTATTCCTACATATTTTACAAAATCCCCTGACTTCTCAAATGTTTTTCAAATGCAAAAGGACCATCTGCAGGGTCTCCTCGATGTCTCCCTCGCCTTCCTCGATGGTCAGGTCGGCATATTTTTTATATAAGGGAGTCCGTTCCAGATAGAGATCCCGGAGTGTCTGCCCTTCTTTCAGGGCAACACCTCTTCCTTTGAGATCTTTTAAACGTTTTTCAAGAATTTCAAAAGGACAGTGGAGATAGACAATCCGCCCGATCCGGCTAAGATGTTCCATGGCTTCTCTGCAGTAAACGACACTCCCGCCGGTTGCGATCACCTGCCTCTGACCGGCAATTTGGCAATTGATCTCGTTCTCAATCCGCAGAAATCCCTCAATCCCTTCTTCTTCTATGATGGTTTTTAAGAGTCTCCTTTCCCTCTTCTGGATCAGGAGGTCAGAGTCGACAAAAGAGTAGCCGATCTCCTTGGCCAGAATGACTCCGACCGTACTCTTTCCCACACCGGGCATACCGGTTAAAATAATATTTTCATTCATCTTTCTACCCACATTCTTATCGTCTCATGTATTCATTTGTCTGTAAATCCATCAAATAATTACGGATTAATTTAAAGGAAATACTATAGATTATATTTTCAGGATAGGATATAATAAGGAAAATTGCAAGCACCCTTAATCAAGAAAGGATCTATAGATATGTTTGAAATGTTACTCACCATTATCGTAGCCATAGCTGCTTTTATGTGGGGCTTATCTAACTCGGTCTTTGTGGCCAGCCCTTACAGGCATTACTACTGGGCCGGTCTGATTATAATCATCGTGCTCCTGATTCTCTTCTTTGCCATCCGCAGAGCAATCCGACGCCGTCATCTGAATAAGCTAAATGTAGACGAAGAGGAGTATGTTTATTACCACAAGTACAACTCGCCTCTCTACCGGGCCGGCTACTTTATCAGTTATCTGGTGCAGAATATCATGTTCGATTACAATTATATGCGTCGGAATTTCAATTTCTGCAAGGGTCTGAATACCTATGACGACGGAGTCAGTCAGTACTACATCCGGTTCAGGACCACATGGTACCGGTATCTGAAGCTTCTTTTCAAACGTCACCGTCTGTCCATGAACAAGCTCAAAGCTTTCTCCTGCATCCGGAAAAACCAGCTGATCTACGACCAGCTGGAGACAGAAGAAGAAAAGATCCTCTACAAGAATTTTGATGATGCCGCTCAAAAATATGTTGAAGAAAAGGAGCGCATGAACAAGTCTCTGATCCGGACTATCGAGGGTCACGACAAAGTCGACAGCTACTACAGAAAAAATACAGCCCTCCGCTGGAAGAACTCCCTGAAAGCCGAGAAGGCCGCAGCCAAGATCAAGTCCCTAGTAGAGACTCAGAAGCGCCACGACAAGCAGGATGTGGATGATTACAAGAGGTCAGGCCTTCGCTGATTCTTATATATTCATAATGATCAAAAAAACCGTACCTTTCGGATGAGATTCTTTTCATCCGAGGGTACGGTTTTAAAATGCAATCAGAGAGCCGTCCCCGGATTGTCTGCCATTCTTTGACGGACGATCTCATAAGCCAGAACACCGCAGGCCACCGAGGCATTCAGGGAATCTATGTCTCCTTTCATGGGTATAGCTGCCTTAAAATCACACTTTTGACGAACCAGCCGGGAAAGGCCGCTGCCTTCATTGCCGATCACCAGACCGATCGGACCGGTAAGATTGAGGTCATACATCCTCTCCCCATCCATATCTCCACAGACAAACCACAGTCCCTTCTTCTTAAGGTCCTCAATGGTGCGGCCCATATTGGTGACCCGGGCTACCGGTGTATAGTGCAGGGCACCGGCAGATGCCTTGGCAACGGTTCCTGTCAATCCCACCGCTCTTCTTTTGGGTATGATGACGCCGTGGGCTCCTGCCAGATTGGCTGTTCGGATGATTGCTCCCAGATTATGGGGGTCTTCAATCTCATCGCAAAGAATGAAAAAGGGATCCTCCCCTTTTTCCTCTGCTTTAGAAAAAAGGTCTTCCAGGCTGCTGTATTCAAAGGCTGCCGCTATGGCAGCTACTCCCTGATGTTTTTCTCCCTGAGCCAGGGAATCCAGCTTTTCTTTTTTTACAAATCGGATCAGGGTATCCCCTTTCCTGGCCTCCCGGAGAATAGACTGGACCGGTCCGTCATGACACCCATCCTGGACAAAGAGTTTGTCAATGGTCTTTCCCGCCCGGAAAGCTTCCAGGACCGCATTTCTTCCAATCAATGTGAATTCTTCGTATGCCATTTTTAGTCCTCCTCTTTGCTTCTCTTTTCAATCTCCGGTCTCAGGTAATCCATACCGGCGCCGACCAGCTCCATGATTCTGTCCCATTTTCCGGACAAATAAAGATAACCGATCAGGGCTTCCATGCCGGTGGCGATCCGGTAATCATGAGGAGTCTGATTTTTTGCCGGGGAGATCATCTTGGAATTCCTGCCCCTGCGAAAAATATTGTACTCCTCCTCGTTAAGAAGAGGACGTATAACTTTCATCATCCGGGTCTGAGCCGAGGCATTGACATACTGAATAGCCTCAGCATGGTAATGATCGGGACGCATATAAGCTCTTGTCAAGAGACAGGTTTTGACGATCAGATCGATGACACTGTCTCCGATATAGGCAAAAGCCAGGGCAGAATAAGGGCGAAGTTCCTTTTCATCCATGGGAAAATGGTCCAGAGGAAGAGGTTCCAGGTTAAGATTCCCTGATCTGCCGGACAGGCTCTCCCCTGTCATTTCTAAGCTCTTCTCCATTTCACACCTGCCCGGGTATCTTCCAGAATAATCCCCTGGTCTGCCAGCTGATTGCGAATCTCATCGGCCCGGGCATAGTCTTTGGCCTTTCTGGCTGCCTGTCTTTCCTCGATCAGTTTCTCGATATCCTCATCCAGGAGGTCTTCCTTCTTGTCGGTAATAATTCCAAGAATATCACAGAGTTTGGTTATGGTGTCATAAAGGTAGTCAACGTAGGCCAGGGATCCCTCCGGAGACGTGACATTGGAAAGTTTTACCAGCTCAAAGATAGCTGCAATGGCATCGGCTGTGTTGAAATCATCTTCCATGGCGGCTTCAAACTTATCAACAAGAGCTCTGGCTTCCTCGGCATGGGCGGCATCCTCTGCTGTCATCTGGTCTCCCTGAGCGGTCTTCTTCAAGTCACGCAGGCGGTCAACGGAGAGAAGGATTCTTTCCAGGCCGTTCTTGGAAGCCTCCACAAGGGTATCGGCGAAGTTCAGCGGACTTCTGTAATGGGCGCTGAGCATGAAGAAACGGATCACCTGAAGGGGGTATTTTTCGCTGATCTCACGAACAGTAAAGAAATTCCCTGCCGACTTGGACATTTTACTTCCATCGATATTGAGAAAGGCATTGTGCATCCAGTAGTTGGCAAAGGGTTCATGGTTGCAGGCCTCGCTCTGGGCTATCTCGTTTTCATGGTGAGGGAAAATCAGATCTTCTCCTCCGGCATGGATATCGATGGTATCACCGATATACTTTTTGGACATAACAGAACATTCAATATGCCAGCCCGGGCGCCCGTCTCCCCAGGGTGAAGGCCAGGAAGGCTCTCCCTCCTTTTTGGGTTTCCAGAGAACAAAGTCCATGGGATCTTCTTTTTCATCGCTGACCGCGATGCGGGCGCCGGCAATCATATCGTCCAGATTTTTATTTGACAATTTGCCGTATTCTTTAAACTTCCGGGTCCGGAAATATACGGTTCCGTTTTTCTCATAGGCATAATCCTGGTCAATCAGGCTTGTGATCATATCGATCATGCCGGCAATCTCCTCGGTAGCCTTTGGATGATGGGTAGCCGGCTTCACATTCAGGCCTTCCATATCCTTCTTGCACTCCAGGATAAATCTCTCGGAAATCTCAGAGGCATCCACGCCCTGCTCAATGGCTTCCTTGATGATCTTATCATCTACATCCGTGAAGTTGGAAACATAATTTACATCGTATCCCTTGTACTCAAAATAACGGCGGACCGTGTCAAAAACAACCATGGGACGGGCGTTGCCGATATGGATAAAATTATAAACGGTAGGTCCGCATACATAGATGCCGACTTTCCCTTCCTGAACAGGGACAAATTCTTCTTTCCGGTTGCTTAAAGTATTATATAATTTCATTTTTCTTCTCCTGATATGATAAAAATCTATTTACGATTGACTTTCACATCTGATATATATTTCAAATTATATTTCAAACGATTTCCATGATACAGCTGCTGCTGACCGGTTTTATGGAGGCAAGGGAGGCAAGGACACGCATCTTCCTCCTGTCCCCATCTGCGCCGGCGGTCTCAAAGCCGGGGAGATTCCCTAACTTTTCCCGGGTCATACCTCCGAAAAGCCAGGAGGTTAGATCTGCAATCTCTATGCAGGGATGGTCTTCTCCGAACCTTGCATCCTCCCCGGTCTCCTTTGAACCAGGCAAGGATTTCTTTAATATAGAAACCTGTCCATTTCTGCACTCAAAGGAATAAAGACCTTCATTTTCAGGGAAAAACCGGTCTGTGACCACAATCTCAAAGCTTCCTTCTTCCTCTGACCTTAAACAGGGGGCCAGTTTCTCCAGGTCCAGGATCCTGAACATGATCTTCTGTCTGGCCTTGACCGGCATGGTCCGCAGGCCGGGAAGTTGAGGCGGGCAAACAAGAATATCCTCCCAGGACTGATCCAGAATGATCTGATGGTTTCCATAGTGAAAACGTTTCCGGACAAAGGCAAGGACCGAAGATAAAAATTCACTCCGCTCTTCCCCGCAAAATACCCTTGACAGGATCAGACAGTCATACTCGGCTGCCACACAGAAACGGCCCCGGAAACGGTCCTCATGAAAAACATAAAAAGTCTGTCCGAAATCAGCCCGGGCTTCCTTTTCCAGCCGGACAAGGTAGTCGGAAGTAATCGCCGTAAAAAGATCGTAGTGGTCCTTCTTATATTCATTTTCTATGGCGGAGCAGGCTGCAAGCTCTTCCGGAGACAGGGATTCTCGAAAATCATAAGTGCCCTCCTCTAAATCTCCTTCCATATAGAATTCCATCTCCAGCTGGGGTCTGCCGAAACGGAAATCAAAGGGAAGGTAGTAAGCCGGATCGGCCGGCATCAGGTAAGTCAGACATTCGCCTTCCTTCCTGAGCCAGGAAAAACATTGGGCAAGAAGATCTCTCATCACTCCCTGCCTGCGGTAGGCCTCATCCGTTGCCACACCCACGATATAATGGACCGGCAGATTGATTCCCCGCATCCGGAAGCTGTAAGGATTCAGGTGGATCATTCCCTTAAGAACCTGTTCTCCTTCAGAAAAGTCTTCCGTCTCCGTCTGGTCATCAATCCGGACCAGTACCTTGTTTTTCCCGTATACCTGGGAAAAGTAAAAGTCAGCGTAGGATACCGGATCCCTGAAATTCCTCTGCCACATGTCATAGATTTGTTTCGGGTCCGACCCGTCATCCCATCGTATCATCCTGTCCCCTTTCCAAAAAATCTGCCTGGTGAACGGATGAATGGAGTGAATGAGCCTCATGGGACTCCGCGTCATCAGAAGAATCCCGGAAAGGACAGCCTAAACCGCAGCAGCTGGTACAGGTCCGGTCTCCGGGGTTCTGTTTTCCGGTTCCTGTCATGTAGTCATCCTTCATCACATCAATTCCTATATAGTTTTGAATCTCGGAGAGAAGGCAGACAGCCGAAGCAGCAATACCAAGACCCTGACCCGTAAAACCGAGACCTTCCTCTGTCGTGGCTTTCACATTCACCTGGTTGACGGAAATACCCAAAACCGAAGCAATATTGGCTGTCATATCCTGGATGTAGGGCGCCAGTTTGGGTTTCTGGGCAATGATGGTGGCATCAATATTCTCAATATACCAGGCCCTGTCACTGAGCATATCGCCGACCTTCTTAAGGAGAACAAGGCTGTCTGCTCCCGCATAAGCCGGATCATGATCAGGAAAATGTTTCCCGATATCTCCGAGTGCTGCAGCGCCCAGAAGGGCATCCATGACAGCATGGACCAGAACATCCGCGTCCGAATGTCCCAAAAGGCCCTTTTCATAAGGAATCTCAACCCCTCCAAGGATCAGCTTTCGGTCAGGCACCAGACGATGAACATCGTAACCGTTTCCAATTCTCATATTATTCACCACTTTCTTTTTTCTTCCCATCAACTCTACCGGTTTTCCCATAATCAGAATAAGTGCATACCTGGGAACCAGATATGCACCTTCCAAATAAAAAAACCATATGGATAAAATAGCGGGAACTGGATTCGAACCAGCGACACCACGGGTATGAACCGTGTGCTCTAGCCAACTGAGCTATCCCGCCATACTTGTATGGGTCAGAATTACATATGCAGGCAGACATGAATCTCTGCCCTGAAAGAGACGGATACAAGACAAAAGAAGTGGGACCTATAGGGCTCGAACCTATGACCCTCTGCTTGTAAGGCAGATGCTCTCCCAGCTGAGCTAAGATCCCACATC
>CADBME010000130.1 GCA_902795715.1 uncultured Lachnospiraceae bacterium
CATATCGAATGAGGATGCATTGTAGCCTAATGCATAGGGATCCATGACCAGGGAATAGAGGAAGCTGGTTGTCGGTTTCTCATCAAAACTTTCAAACATCTCCTCACAGATTCCGCTCTCTTTGGCTGCAATCTTCAAAAGTTCCTTGTCATAAAACGGGATCTGATAGAAATCTGCAAGTTTTTTGCCGATTTCTCTTCCCCCACTTCCGTACTGCCTTCCAATCGTAATAATTGTATTCATAGATGCCTCCTTTACATTTCCTGCATATACTGACGTCCGAATGCCACATCCAGCGCCAGCTGACTCTGCAGTTCTTCCACGGAGGAGAATTTCATCTCCTGTCTGTGGAAATGTAGCAGTTCCACCGTGATCTCCTGATCATAAAGGTCCCCGGAATAATCCAGGATATGGGTTTCTACATTTCTGCCCCCACCGTCGTGGACGGTAGGTCTGACCCCAATATTGGTCACTCCGTAAAAAATCTGATTTCCGATCAGGACTCTGGATACATAGACGCCGTCTTTGGGGAGCAGTTTATTGTGATCCACGTTCTGATTCACTGTTGGAAAATGTATGGTCCTTCCCAGCATTTTACCGTGGGATACAACTTCTGTGACGGCAAAGGGTCTGCCGAGCAGCTGCGCCGTCTTTTCCATCTGTGCATTCTCCAGGCATTGCCGGATTCTGGTACTGCTGACATCTTCTTCGTCCACTTTCAGTTTGTCGAAAACGATCAGTTCGTAACCCAGTTCATTTTCCAGTTTTTTCAGATCTGTGATGCTGCCGGACCGTTTTTTCCCGAAACGGAAATCTGTTCCGACTGCGATCACTTTTGCACCGGTTCTCTCCACCAGAACCTCTCGGATAAATTTCTCCGGAGTCAGGGAAGCGAATTTCCTGGTAAAGGGGTGTTCAATCAGAACATCAACGCCTTTATCTTTCAGAATCTGCTGTCTTTCCTGTCTCGTATAAATCTGGGGATAGTCCGTCACATGATGAAGTGCGGCAGATGGCGGGCGGTCAAAGGTAAAGACCACGCTTGTCATCCCCTCGGCAGATTTCTCCACAATCTTATCGATCAGAAGCTGGTGGCCGATATGGATTCCCTCGAATTTGCCCAGGGCAACCGCTGTATTTTTCAGGTGGTAACGTGCTGTGTTGATGTGTTTCATAAATAATCCTCTGTTAGTTACTTATTTACAGGAAAAGACGCAGGGGTTTTAAGATTTTCCCTGGCTTTTCCGAATATATTCCGATAAATTGACCTTTCCGGTCATATATTCTTACTTCGCCCTCTACGTGATCCGTGCTGCAGACGGAAAGGGGAAGGGGATTACCGTTGTACAGTCTTTTTTCTCCTTCTTCATTTACCGTTACAGACGGCAGATCCTCAAACATCCGGTCGACAGGAACAACAACCTGAAGGATTCTGTCTTCATCACGAAGCTTTTCTATTTCCCCAAGGGTCAATGCCTCTTCTATGGAAAACATTTCTACTCTGGTGCGGACAAGCTCTTCCATGCAGCCTCCGCATCCGCAGGCTCTGCCGATATCCCGGCAAAGACTTCGGATATATGTCCCTTTGGAGCAGGTGACGAGGAACCGGACCCTGGGCAAACAAATCTCTTTTACAGATATGTCTTTGATCGTTACCGGACAGGGCTCTCTTTCTATGGTGATACCTTCTCTGGCCAGTTCATAGAGTTTCTTCCCATGAACCTTTTTAGCAGAATACATTGGAGGCACCTGCAGGTATTCTCCCTGAAATCCAAGAATGATACGTTCTGCCTCTTCTGGACTTACCGATACCTCCTTCTTGGTGAGGATCTTGCCTCCGGTATCTTCCGTATCTGTCTCAACGCCCAAAAGCAGGACAGCCTCATAGGTCTTTTCCCATCCGTCGATCATACTGCAAAGCTTTGTTGCTTTTCCCAGGCAGACAGGCAGGACTCCTGTCGCATCAGGATCGAGAGTTCCGGTATGACCTATTTTTTTCTGCCGGAGGATTCCCCGCAGTTTTGCCACCACATCATGGGAAGTAAACTGCTTTTCTTTTCTGATATTGAGTATACCATGGATCATTCTTTTGCTCCGTCCAACTGTTCCTCAACCAGTTCGGCAATATTCATGATAATGTCTCTGCGTTTTCCGTAGACCGTACATCCTGCCGCTTTTTTATGGCCGCCTCCGCCAAAGGACGCTGCTATTTTACTGACATCAAGACAGTCATCTGAAGAGCGCAGGCTGACTTTATAGGTACTTACTTCTTTCTCGTACATAAAGAGAGCACATTTGACCCCTTCCGTGACACGAAGCTGATCGATGATCCCGTCAAAGTCCGCCGGTTCGACTCCGTAAAAACTGATATCTTTTGCAGAGATAGAGGAAAAGATCATTCTTCCGTCCAAAGCCACCACACTCTCGATCAGCGCACGGCCAAGAATCTGATTCTGAAGATAAGTCTTTTTAAAGAAAGTCTCATCCTGAATCATCTCCGTATTGACGCCCTTTTCAATCAGAGCTCCTGCGGTTTCCATCACTTTTTTCGTTGTGTTGGAATGCTTGAAAACACCGGTATCATGAAGGATTCCCATATACAGAGCCTCCGCGCATCCCAGGGAAATACGATCGTAATCCAGCAGATCAAAGAGTATCTCACAAGTAGAGGAGGCTTCCGGCTCTATGAATGACAGATGTCCGAATCCTTTGTTGGTCACATGGTGATCAATACAGATCTTATAGCAAGACTCCTCGAAATATGTCTGATACTTCTCGAGTCTTTCCGGTTCAGAGCAGTCCAGGCTGAAATACAGATCATAGATTCTGCCGGGATCTTTTTCCTGAAGGATATTTTCCGCATTTTGAAGAAAGAGAAAATCTTTCCGAATCGGTTCCAGAAAAACATCCACCCGTTTTTCCGGATAGTTC
>CADBME010000131.1 GCA_902795715.1 uncultured Lachnospiraceae bacterium
CTTTCCTCTATTTTGCCAGAAAAGTCCTGATCTATATGAGGGATATTGTGGCTTGCCACAGCAAGATTTACATGCTGCCGGTTATTGTCGGAATCACAAGGTGTCTGGAAAAAATCAGGAAGACCAGGCGGGAGAAGACCAACTCTTTCGGGATGGAAGATTCGGTAAAAGCTGGCGATGCATCAAAGCCGGCAGGGGGGCGAAAGAAGTCAGGAGCCATTGCCGTCTATTCAGACAGTTTTGATCCCTTTTCCCTGGGTCACAGGGCCGTGGTCCAGGAAGCTGTGGATTCCGGTTTCCATGTTTTCCTCAATGTCCACAATTTCTTCTGGGCCATGAACACCCAGCCTCTGATGATACGGAGACAGATTGCCGCCATCACCATAGCCGATATTCGGGGAGCCTATCTGCTGCCGGTTGACATACCGATCAATACCAATCAGCCGGATGACCTGCGCAGGTTGTCGGAACTCTTTCCCGGCCAGGAAGTTTACATTATCACAGGAAGCGATACAGCAGGAGTCAGCGACGCTTATTTAAAAGACCCCGAACCTTATTCCATCCATCATTTTCCTCATATTATTTATTCCAAGAATGAGCTCTATGGCTATCCGGATATGAGGAAGATCCGGAATAAAATCTTCGGCAGAATCGAATACATGAAATTGCCGGCTTATTATGAAAGCATGACCTCGGAAGGTGTCCGCAAGGGACTGGAAGAAGGACGGGACATGACGGGCATGGCAGATCCCCAGGTCCTCCATCTGATCCACGACTGGAACCTCTACTCGGAGACAACAACCTACAAGCAGGTGGTAGATATGGATCCCGTGGAAGACCGGATCATAAAGGAAGGAAACAAGCTTCGCTTTGTTATCAGCAACGGAGCCACCGGGGAAGAATACGCCCCGATCCGATGCCGCATCCTCCGGAATAATACGGATGGCTATACCGGCCCGGAGGAAGAAAAGGGGGAGGCAAATGACCTCCTGATCGAAGAGCTGCCCCAGGGGAAATATCAGGAATTCCTTCTCCAGGAGATGCTGGCCATATGCCAGGAGGAGGGTTACCGGAAAGTTTATTGCCGGTCCTCTCATGTTGAACCGGATGTCCTTATCCGGGCCGGATTCCTTGAAAAACAGGGAAGGTATGAGCTGGATATGTCCGAGCCCCTGGCCATGTTCTTCGATGTATCGTCCTTTATCAAAGCACCATTTGCCAAAGAGCCCCTGGTAAGAGAAGCCATCGAATCCGGAAGAAACAGGCTCAAAGAAAGCCTGGCAGACCTCTATCCGGGCAATCTGGTCATGCATATCACAGCCAGGATCCTCCACTATAAGATCAACCGTCTGATCCACAAGCGCAATGATATCGTAGACCGGGAATCCGGAGCTATGGAAAAAGGAGGTCTGGAAGAATCCTTCGGAAATAAGATCTGCGTACCCTTCGGAAAAATACTGAAAGGAATCCGGATACCCAACACGGTAACCAAAGTCTTAAACGCCGAAAAAGTATACGACGAAGAACTCAGATCCTTTGACTTCAGGGAGCTTCCGGACTACCCCAGCCTTCCCACCCAGATCCGGACTATCCGGTCCTTCGGTATGCCGGTCATCCTGGTCGATGACGTATACCACAAAGGATTCCGCATGGAAAAGATGAGCCAGCTTCTGTCTGCGGAATCCATGGAAGTCAACGACCTGATCGTAGGCGTCATGTCCGGCCGGGGAAAGGAAATAGCCAAAAAAAGAGGAATCGAAGTAGAATCGGTTTATTATATACCCAAAATGAGAGCATGGCTGCAGGAATCCGACATGTATCCCTTCATCGGAGGAGACGGAATCCTCTCCCCCAGATCCTACCTGGAAGAACGGAATGCGTCACCCTCCATCAACACCCTGCTCCCCTACCAGATGCCCTCTTTCCTCAAAGAATCCACAGACGAAGCCCTCTTAAACCTTTCCAAAGTCTGTATGGAAAACGCCAGAGAGATCTTCAAAGCACTGGAGAAAGTCTACTGGGACCGTCACCATCGGACCTTAACCTTCGAAAGAATCAAAGAAGTCTTCAACGAACCCCGCTACCCGGAAGGAATCGACCTTTCCGACCATACCATGCGAAAGCCGGTATCCGAAATCCTCACCGATGAGATTCACCGGCTGGCCAGACTCTACCGCTAAGTGGGACAGTGGGGACGTTTCATATTGTCCCACATTGTAGTAACCTTAACAATGTGGGACAATATGAAACGTCCCCACTGTCCCACCATTAGATAGTGACAAGTTTTCTAAAATAATGTATATTATATACAGAAGACAAAACATTTACCTTGATTAACTCAAAATAAATTTCATGTGCAAGGAGGTACGTGTATGGGTATATTAAAAAGGTTTAAGGAAATCATGTCTGCCAATATCAATGCGCTTCTGGACAGGGCGGAAGACCCGGAGAAGATGATTGATCAGTATAGCAGGGAGCTGCAGAGTGATCTGGGCAAGGTGAAGTCGGAGACAGCTACGGTTATGGCGGAAGAGGCCAGGGCTAAGAGGGCTCTCGATGAGAATGAGGCGGAGATTGAGAAAATGAGCCGTTATGCCGAGAAGGCTCTAATGGCCGGTAATGAAAGTGACGCTAAGGTTTTCCTGACTAAGAAGGGAGACCTGGAGAAGAAGAGGGAGACCCTGACTTCTCTTTATGAGTCCTCCGCTATGAATGCGGCTCAGATGAGGGAGATGCATGATAAGCTGGAGAAGGATATTGCTTCCCTCGAGGAGAGAAAGCGGGCCATCAAAGCGAAGATGAAGGTGGCTAAGACCCAGGAGAGGATCAATGAGATTGGCGCTTCCTACAACAATGCCCAGTCCGGAATGGCTGCTTTTGACCGGATGGAGGAGAAGGCTAATCAGATGCTTGACATAGCCAATGCCAAGGCCCAGCTCAACAGCCGTCCCCAGCAGGATCAAACTGAGGCCCTTGAGGACAAGTATGATGATGTGACAGATGCCGGCAGCGCGGCCGTAGATGCCGAGCTGGCTGCCATGAAGCAGAAACTGGGACTGGAATAAAAAGTTTTTTTGCACAAATCAACCGGAAAATGATTTTGAAAATCAATTTTTTAGAAAATAATATTTCAGGAGGGTTCATATGGGTTTATTAGATGGTCAGTTATCAAATGTCGTCGAGTGGGAAGAAAGCAGTGATGACGTCATATTTTACAAATGGAACAATGCAGAGATCAAAAAAGGTTCGGTTCTGATCATTCGCCCCGGTCAGGATGCCATCTTCATGTATAATGGCAAGATCGAAGGTATCTTTAAGGATGAGGGCAGGTATGATATCGAGTCCAGGATCATTCCCTTCCTTTCGACCCTGAAGGGCTTCCGTTTTGGATTTAAGACCGGTCTCAAGGCCGAAGTGCTTTTTGTTAACACCAAGGAGTTTACCATGAGGTGGGGGACCAAGCAGCCCATTAACCTGCCCA
>CADBME010000132.1 GCA_902795715.1 uncultured Lachnospiraceae bacterium
AAAGTACTGTATTGCTTGTCGCCCGAAGCCCTGGGTAACTCACATATTGGTAAACGAGGCACGAATCAGTATCAAATTTATTGTTATAGATCGCATATCTAGCCGTGGGATACAGTGATTTGGGGTGATAGGACATATATCCTTCCAAAAGGTGATTAGCACAGACATCCAGAGCAACCAACGAAGCCCATTTGCGAGCAATACCCCAGTCCCCCTTCAAGTCCTTTATATTGGATTCTTTGCATACCAGATGAGCAAAAAAATCGTACACTTTCTCTTTATCATGCATTTCCTGACTCTTTTTGTATGCACCTGCTTGGAAAGAAGCAAATGTACCCACCTCGTCTACCATAAAACAAGAATAACTATCCTCGACCAGATTATATTCTGCTTCATTCAGTGCCAGCATCCACCCTAAAAACATAGGATCTAATTCGCAACGTTCTATGCTGACAAGGACCCCGCCGGGTTTTAAAAGGTTTATCAGATTATCCCTGTATGTTACATACAAATTCTTGTGTCTCTCTGCAACCTCTCGCAATGAATAGGACATATCCAGAGATGTACTGTCTGCATTCTCATGAAGTGTCCGGCTAGAGAAAACGGTATCGTATTTACCTATCATTTTTGCTACTGGGGTTCTTTTAAACACAATATTTTCAACACCAAGTTTTTTTGCAAGTTTCTGAGCTAAATCGATTGATTTATCAAATCGGTCAATCGAGACAATTGTTTTCTCAGGAAATGTTCTGGCCAAGAAGCAGGACACGAGACCAATATCACATCCGATCTCTAGGATACTATCCCCGAAATACTGCTTATGGTCCAGAATCCAATTGAAAAGTTCCTCAAGATAATTGTAATCAAATCCACCTGTAAATGTTAAAGAAAAGTTGAAATTCGTATTTTTCTTATTATAGAGGGCTTTATCCAACCCTTTCTTATTGTCACCGCGATCCTGAACAATTTTCCTGATCTGCTGCACATATGACGGGCCGCTTACCAGTTCACATCTATCAAATAGGGTTTTAAAGTCATCTGCCGGCGCAATCCCAACCTCGGCAAAATAGGAATTTATGAGCTCTCTGTTTACGTCCAACATATCATACCCTCATCATGAAAAAGATTTTAGTAGAGGAACCCTCCTAGTAAATAGGGTTCCTCTATACGCTGAAGCAATTATTTAAGCACAATGCGCTTTTCTTTTAGAACAGCTTTAATTTGTCTACGTCGTTCTCTGTTCATCCCTGGGATCTGATTTAGATCTTCCTCTGAAAAATTAGGTACCAAATCTCCGACAGTCTCTATCCCCGCTACAGAAAGGAACTCGCGTAATCCCTTTTGTTCCCTTTTGAATGAAAGCTCTGATATTTTAATTGCTTTTTTGTCTATTACTTTTGTCTCCCTACTATGAGGCAACTTCAGGGCTTTTTCATCTGATGTTTCTCTTTCTGAAACAGGAGTTTCTTTCTGTTTTTTTCTGGTATCCTCCGGAGGAATAACAGTAAAAGTACTAATAATTTTATATTCCGATTCTGGTTCCGGCTTTATAACCTCATCCTTTTTTAGAGCTGTTTCAGTATTACGGGGTTCCAAGGCATAGTTATAGTGTTTCTCCAAAGCACCTTCATACCTCCCTAAAACATCTCGCATAAGTACCCTGTGCAGGTCTCTATTATCCTCCGAATTTTCTGTTAATGTGAGGATTTCTGCACGTGGTCTTATTGCTGATGGGTCCGGTCCAAACTCGTATATGTTTGTTAACCCGTCCAAGTCTTTGTCCGACTGTCCATTCATTATGCAGAGACCAACGATTTCGTCGTCTTTATCAAAAGGAGTGACCGAGAAAAGATATTTGAAAACAAGCTTTGAGACTTCTTTGCTCTTTACTGTTTTGATTCTGCTGAATTTTGCATCAGCAATTAAATACTTGGCCCCCTTTCTCTCTCCGCTCTCATACTTGATTAAATAATCCGGAGTATAATATTTGAGCCCACGTGATGAATAATAGCTTTCTTCCTCTCTCGCCAATCCTATGGATGTATTCCTATATAATCCAATTTCTGTTATATCCCGCTTATCCTCACTGTAAATCACCGGTTGGAAGAATATGGTTACGCTGTTTTCACCATTTTCCAAATGAAAGTAATTGCAACATACAGTATTCTCATACCTGGCGGAACTTGGCAATACATAGTTTTTTCTATCTGCCTTAGCCAAAGTATAATGGGCATCCTTAAAATACTGGAGGAGTTTTGCCAATACATATACTTCATAAAGGTATGTCACCTTTAAAAATGATAGAATATACCTTGTTTCGTCAGAAGCAAATGCACCATCCCGGAACCATGATACAATACAGTCATATATTTGGTGATACTGTGGGACTGCCTTAAAAATAGGAGTTAAACGAGGTACCGCTTTCAGTTTGAAAGGTTTGATATGGAAGATGTTAGAATACTGTGCAAATAAACTATTATAGTCATGCCTCAATTCTCCAACATCCTTTTTTACCTGCTCGAGCCGCATTAACGTATCGGCGAAGATAAAATAAGAAGAAGATATATACCCTTTTGTTTCGTATGTTTTTCCTGAAAGCTTCTGAATTCTTTTGTTCAGATTCTCATCTAATTTTTTAAGCTCATCACATACCAACGCTAAAAAACCGTGGATTACCTGGTTCTCATATATGTCAAATGACTTTACGTTAGAAGTAACTAAAGTTTTATTCGGTAAATAATTGCTTCTACCTACACGAATTCCGGTTGACGTTGCAACTCTCTGCATTTCTTCAGGGTGCTGTGAAATATACTGCAACGTGTTTGCAGAAACATACATCAGCTTTTCGAAACGATCTACTCTCTCTTCAGGTACCACCTTGAAACGACTATTTGCCTTGAAATACCTATAGTTTTCTTTAAATATTGCTGATATTCTCTTAAGCAAAATCACAGACGATTCAATAGTTTTATTGCTATTCTCTTTTAAGTCAACAGCATCCTTTGAGTACGGTTTACCCGAATAAAGCAATGTTTCGTTATTATCACGTATGAACTGTGCCATTCTCCGGACAGATTCATTAGTTCTCGTACGTGGAACAAGTACCTGAATAAATTCCGTCTCTAAGAGTCTATTTTCATCCCCCTGATCGCAGACTACAGAAAACTGTACAAACCCATAGCATTCATAAAAGATTTTATCCTTTAAATCGGAATCATCAAACACTATTTCGATAGAATCTTTACTTCTGGATGAGTAATAACGAAGCTCATTACCATTCAAAAATAACTGAATCCTTTTGTACTCCTCTATTTGTGGCAACAGTAGCCGGGCTTTATAACTTTTATCGCAATAAACGTAAAATGAGGAATCGCTTAAATCTTCCAGCATTGAAGTGTCAATCCGATGGTCAAATAGAGGTACTTCCTGTACTATATTGCTTTCATCTGAGATCAGTATTAATTTTCCCTCGTCCATCATTTAAACCTCAGGCAAAGAACTGATAGTAAAACATTGTGTCATTGCCTTTACTAATGATATCGTTCAGGATTTCAGCTGACATTCTCATATTCTTTTCCTGGCAATACGAAGCGATGGCGCTGAGGGCTTTCGAATATTCTTCTCCACTCCCATCTATATGTGGTAGTATCTTTTGAGAGACAGCATAATCAAGAGCATCTATCGCAGGATCATATCCGTCTTCGCTGATGAACAACTTTTGTGCTGTAGCCCAATATTTTCTTATAGCATTATCCGTTCTCTGGCTTACAGAGACATTAATCTCACTGAATCTCTTTTTAATGCTGTCATAAATATCTTTTACCTCTCCAGCTTTTAAGAGATCATCCTCATCTGTAATCGGAGCCGCAAAAACTTTTTGGAACTCTGACCAGCTGATTCTCTCAAAAGACTCATTAAAATAATCCGAATCCGTTTTCATGCTAGGAGCAACCTTCGGAAGCTTGATCACCCAAGCTCTATCGACCAGGCGAGGTGAAAGAGATTCTGTTGTGTGGTCATTATTAATAGTTGCAACAAAGCGTAAGTTCTCAGGAATAGCATAGGAATAATCATTACCGAGATTAATTCTGTTATCTTTACCCGTAACATCGTCGCATACGCTCATAAAATCTGCCCAATAGTACTCCATAGGACTCAGATTAGCCTCATCAAGAAGTATTATGAACGGGAGATCGGTCGAGTTTCCCTTCGCCTCCCTGTCCAGTATGTTAAGGCAGTCGAATAGCTGTCGATTGTTCTTATCAAAGGTTTTTGTCAGCGGGTTGAAGTAGCCTACAAAATCTCTTTTTGATGTCCATCCTCGTTCTACCGGAATATTAATAAACCGATTTGGGTTAAAAGTGTCCTGTCCTGTCATACCCAAGCTTGCTTTGATATCACGCAGTCCAAAAGTTGAACCCAGTATCTTGCAGATAGAGGTTTTTCCTGTCCCCGGCTCACCGGAAAAAACTGTCAGAAAGCTCTGAGCATAGCATATCAAAATATTTGTGACTGTATTATACTTATAATTGGGTCTGATCGTACGAATACGCTCTATTAGGTACTCTTTAAGTTCCTCGCCTTTTTTCTGCGAAATCGATAAGCTTTTTACTGCCGAAAGTCTGGAATCATAATCATCCTTTTTCTGATTGTTTTCCCAATCTGCAGCATTCTGCAGCATACGGTTTGCCAAAAGACCATCATATGCAATGTGCATTGCATTTTCTGTTCTGTTTCTAAAGAAAGTGTCAATACGATCCTTTAAATTTTCAAAATCTTTTTCCTGATAAATATAACTATTTCGAAGCACTTCATACTGTTTCTGTACTTTTTCCAATTCCTGTTGTGCATTAGCCAGGTCAATAACAGTTTTCAGTGTTTTACTTGTTTCTTTCAGCTCGTCATCCAGACGGCTAATCTCATCCTTTTTCTGCTGAATCTCATCCTCATACCCGTCTAATAGACTTTCGGCGTATTCATGTTGCTTCGGAATATCAACTTTCTTCTCTTCCAGTGCCTTTACTTCTTCATCAAGACTCTTCACATTCTGGAGGAGACTGTCACGTTCTGCCTCTTTATCTCTAATAATAACAGATAGCTTTTGATAACGGGGGATTTTCTCCAGGAATGACTGATCAGAAGCCAGCTTATCCATAAGGATTGCATATTCATTAGGATACTTTTCGAGCAAATCAGGGATACACTCTGCAACAAACTGGAACGTTTTATCGAGCTTATCCTCATCCAGCATTAAATCCTTTAACTTGTCGTACCTTTGTTCTCTGACTTCTTCCGGAATTTCCGGTCCCATAAAAGCAGAGCCTTCATAATCGTCGATTACTTCTTGTACATTGCTAAGGTCAAGCTTTCCATCTATAAAATGCTCACTGCTAATCGTACGTTTAAATTCTGAAATAATCTGTTGTGTAGGAAGAAAATCGATCGGGACCTTTTTGCATACTGACTCATTGATTTCAATAAACTGCTGCTGTTCATCATCGAACCTACCAAGTGTAATAGTATGATTGATGACTGTTTCTTTATATTCATACCCCCATATGATGTATTTCTGTTTTTGAAGCCCCGTATTAATATAGTAACTGCGGTCTGTGTCATTCATTTCGATCGTAAATGGCCCCAGTACAGTCTGTTTGAATTTATCCCCTGTTAGACAAATTACAACTTTTAACCCCCTAAACACATTTGAATCATTTACCTTTACAATCGGGCTGGTTTGATAATTATTGATCAGTTGAGACTCAGTCAATTTATAGTAATAGTTAAGCGAATCCAAGTCTCTGATTCTATTCTCTGCAAATAGCGTATCAAGTTCTGCTTTGTAACCCGTCTGATTCCTCTCACCATATTGATTTATATTGTCCTCTAAATCATCCAGCTCAAAATCTATTACCTGATATGAACCATCTGCAAAATAATCATAAGGTTTTTTTCTAATATCATTAAAATATAGATTGATATCCCCTTTCTCAGATTCAGGCAGTATTTCTTTCCTGTCAAAAGTCGTCAAAAAATGTATGTCATTATGTACGACTTCGCATAATGGTATTATATTGACGAAACTATAATTCCGTATTTTAATTTTGCCGATAAATGTACCCATCTATAATCTCCTTTTCTATTATGTGATACTATATGCAACCTGTTTCAAAAAATACCTCCTGACTCAACATGATTGTTGCTTTATACGAATTATAACAAAAGAAATCATTAAAGTCCATATTCATTGCCTCAAAACTGTACTATTTCAACAGAATTAGAGAATTTTCCGATTCAAATAGCACTTGACCAGGGCCAAGTGAACCTGCTATAATATGTATTGTTAACATAACATTATTCATGGTCCTGCTGAGGTTCTGTTATTATGAATATATCCTTTTTAGATTATACTGATCTAGTGAACAGGACTGCAATTGCACTTCAGGAAAATAAAGAATATATATCACATGTCGAAGCAGCGACTGCTGCAGCATATATCAGAGACATTGCTATAAAAGAACCCGGCGATGCATTGATTTATTGTGCAGCTCTGAATCTCCTGAACACATATGTCAAACAAAAGGATTCGCAAATCGGATACAGATTTAAAAATAAGCTTGGATACTATCTCTCAATTATTGACAACGCCCATATTGATAACATTATTGTTGATTTTCAATACGACAAAGGGGCAACTCTTGTCATAACACAAGTTGGCCACCTGCAGTTCAGCTTCCACAATGTAAGAAGATATGAATCAGAAAGACTTATTGAGAAGAGTGAGAAGCGTATCATTCAATTGGAATGGGACGGCATTAGGAAGCAGCAATGTGCTTCGTCCATATTCAAAATGGCGATTCAATCCCCTGTTGGATGCACTAACCTGACCTATAGAGGTAAGAACCTGGCTGAACGAGTTGAAAAAACAGTGAACAATTTCAACAAAGGGATCGTTAAAATAGAAGAAATACTTTTAAAATAATGGGAGCGGCTGTTTAAAGCCTGCTCCCACTCAGTCAGGGAATCAATCCCCTTTTTTAATTAATTCAAAAATTCTTTCAGTTTGATGTTTCTACTTGCATGCATTCTCCGGTATCCGTCA
>CADBME010000133.1 GCA_902795715.1 uncultured Lachnospiraceae bacterium
CATCCGGGAGATCATGGAGAGGCTGGGCTGTGGAAACCAGAAAGCAGTCAGCCTGCTGAAAGAATTAGATGCAGACCATGGAATCGGTTTGGTCGAAAAGAAGAGGCAGGGAATGGGGAAACCCAATGCCCTCTACATAAAGAACTTTGCAAGTATCCTGTCAAAAGATCAGGGTATTTTTTTATGCCCAGGCTGAATGCAACGGCCATAGTCGAGGGGACCAGAAAATACAGCTATCGTGAAATGTTTTCTATGTGGAAGCGTTATGCAGCAGTTTTCTCTGCTCTTGGAATCACCGGAAAAGCGGGAAGCAGAGTGGCTATGACCGGCGCCTCAAGTGCTGAGGTTATCTCGGCTTTTTACGGGCTTAACATGACAGGAGCTTCTGCCTCGATTGTTCTTTCCATGGATTTTGCCGATCCGCAAAAATGGGAGAACCTTGTTCGACAAGAGCATATAACCGACCTGGTCCTGGATGACTGTAAGATCACCCCTGAACTTCTGAAACGGTTACTGAATGAAAAGTACAGGCTGGGCCTGGGAAATATTATCGTTCTGCATGTGAATGTGGGAGAAGGTTTTTTCAGCAAGGAAGAAAGAAACAGGAGAACGAAGCAATTGATGGAGACCCGCTATAGAGAAACTCTTCACATCGATGAAAAGGAGATTCTGCTTACAAGACGAGATTCCAAAGATTTTGAAGAATATGCCATAGATGCACAAGCTCACGAATGGTCCAAAAAGGTAATGCAGATTGTGAAAGGACTGGAACAAAATGGGGAAAAATAAGGGACGGAAAAAACTGCGAGTATCTTTCGATCTGGATGAAGTCCTCTTCGTATCGCCCAAAACCCATGAGACAGAGCCGGCTCTCCCTTTTCCCCTGAATAAGATCTACAAAGAAAGACTGCGATTCGGAGCAGCCGAACTGATCAACAATCTTCAGAAGATGGGATACGAAGTCTGGATCTACACATCATCCTTTCGGACAGAAAGGTATATTAAAAAACTTTTTGGCCACTATGGGGTCCGACTTGACGGCATCGTCAATGGCAAACGGCATCTCGAAGAAGTACAGAAAAACCAGGAAAGGACATTGCCTTCAAAACTTCCCAACCGCTTCGGAATCTCGCTTCATATCGATGATGAGCAGGTGGTCTGTAACCTGGCAAGACAGTACGGTTACAATGTCCTTCGACTGAAGGACCAGGATCACAACTGGAAGGAGAAGATCATCGAACGGGTCAATCAGATCAGAAATAAGGACTTTGAATAGTAATGATGAAACGATTCGGGGCCGCCGCATTTTATTCAATGCGACGGCCCCGAAATCCTTATTGCGACGTTTCCCTCTTCTACGTTTATTTACGTCTGTTTTCTTTTTAAAGCGTTTTGCCATTGTCCCGGATCAGCCGGCTATACCAGTAAGCACTGTCTTTGGGGATTCGCCTGCTGTCCCGGTAATCAATGTAAATCAATCCGAAGCGGTCATCGTAGCCGCTGTACCATTCGAAATTGTCCGTGAATGACCACTGGAAGTAGCCGACAACCGGAATCTTATCCTGACAGGCCTCCTTAAGTTTGCCAAGATACCTGGCCAGGAAGTCGATCCGGTCGGGGTCGTGGACTTTCCCGTCCAGGAAGATCCGGTCATTGCAGCTCTGGCCGTTCTCCGTGATGATGACGGGGAGCCCGTAGCGCTCATGAATCAGGCGGGGACCCCAGTACATGACCCCGGGGGTGACCGGCCACTTTAGGGCGGTCCTGGGATAGCCGGGATACTTTTCTGCCGGGATATAGCGACCTTCGTCGCCCTCTGAGGGCACCATCTCCGTGCCGTTGTATATGTTCAGCCCGATGAAATCAAGGGGCTGGCGGATAATTTCAAGGTCCTCCCCTGCAAGCTGATCTTTATAAGGGTGCCAGGGATTATTGGGGTCCTCGGGATAGTGGCCAAGAACAATGGGATCCAGGAACCATTGGTGGTTGAAATACCAGCCCTCATTCTCTTCCCTGGGGAGAGAGAGGAAGGAGGCGGAAACCAGATCTTCTGGTGTGGCTATATCCTGACGGTCTGTGTAGGCCAGGGCGCCTGTGGATGCCAGACCCACCTGGGCTTCCGGGATAATCTCCCGGATTTTTTTTGCGGCCAGACCGTGAGCCAGGAGGACATGGTGCCAGGAGAGGAACATGTCTTCGTCAGACAAAAGTGTACCCGGAGCATGAAGCCCGTTGCCGTGGCCCATGCCGATAATGCACTGGGGCTCGTTGATGGTCATAAAATGTAAAACTCTCCCTTTGAAATGGTCTGCGATTACAGAGGCATATTCCTCAAAGGCAAAAGAGGTCTGCCTGTTGAGCCAGCCACCCTGGTGGTAGAGGGCCAGGGGAAGATCCCAGTGGTAGAGAGTCATCCAGGGAGTGATGCCTCTGGACAGACAGCCGTCTACCAGCCTGTCATAATAGGCAAGACCGGCCTGGTTTACAGGACTTCTGCCCGAAGGCAGGACCCTGGGCCAGCTGACGCTGAACCGGTAATTCATAATACCCAGGGATTGCATCAAGTCAAGATCTTCTTCCAGGCGGTGATAGGCATCACAGGCCACATCACCGGTATGGCCGTTGAAGACCTTTCCCGGCTGATGACTGAATTTATCCCAGATCGAAAGGCCCTTCCCATCTTCATAAGCACCGCCTTCGATCTGGTAGGAAGCACTGGCAGCCCCCCATACAAAATCTTTTGGAAAACTCATATCTATACCTTTCTGATGGCGCTGGCCTCAGGCCATCCCAAACACATCTATAGCTCTGGCCTCAGGCCATCTCAAACACATTTACAGCTCTGGCCTCAGGCTATCCCAAATCCATTTCAAGACACTTAATTCAATATGCCCGTGCCGGGGCCGATGTTTATTCAGACTCTTATGCTCCCATAATAACCAATACATCCACTTCCCTGGAATCCTCAGGCACCGGGATAATATTCTCTTCAAATGCCTGCCCATTCACCGTGATGGACCGAATCCCTTTCTGAACGCCCGCGGAGTTGTCGACCTTGATGTGATATCTTACTCCCCGGAAGGTCCGGTCACAGGTAAAGTGCTTAAGACTGTCGGGGATGCAGGGATTGATCATAAGACCGTCCATGGCAGGCCGGATGCCCAGAATATACTGGCTCATGCAGGTAAAAGTCCATGCGGCCGTTCCGGTCAGCCAGCTGTTTTTTCCTTCCCCGTGGGTTGGTGCATCCCGGCCGGCTACCATCTGGCAGTAGGCATAGGGCTCTGTCCGGTGGATATCGCTGATTTCTTCCAGGTAAACCGGACAGGTCTTGCGGAATACTTCGAAGGCACGGTTGCCGTGGCCCAGTACCGTTTCCGCACAGGCAATCCAGGGATTGTTGTGGCAGAAGATGCCGGCATTCTCTTTATATCCGGGCGGATAGGAGCTGATTTCTCCCAGTTCCACATGATATCTGGTGTAGGCCGGCTGGTTGAGGACAATACCGAATTCTGTTTCCAGATGCTTTTCTACACTCTTAAGGGCAGTGGCTGCATGACCATTTTCCAGACCGATGCCTGCCATGACACACATGCCCTGGGGTTCGATAAAGATCTGTCCTTCCTCACAGACATGACTTCCTACCGGATTGGAAAAAGCGTCATAAGCCCGGACAAACCATTCTCCGTCCCAGCCTGCATCGAGGACAGTCTCTTCCATTTTGCGGACTTCCTCTTCGACGGCCAGGGCTTCCTCTTCAAGTCCCTGGTGGCGGCAGATCTCTGCGTACTCTCTGCCGTAAAGGACAAACATGCCGGCGATGAATACGCTTTCGGCCACAGGCCCTTCACTTGGGCCGGTTACCTGGAAGCTTTCTCCCGGTACTTCGGAGAAGCAGTTGAGATTCAGGCAGTCGTTCCAGTCTGCCCGGCCGATCAGGGGCAGCTTGTGGGGCCCCTTGTGGGTGACAGTATAGTTAAAGCTGCGGCGGAGGTGTTCCATGAGAGGAACTGCCTTGGATTCATCATTATCAAAAGCACAGAGCTCGTCCAGAATGGAGAAATCGCCGGTCTCTCTAAGATATGCAGCAGTGCCGGCGATCAGCCACAGGGGATCGTCGTTAAAACCGCTGCCCACTGCCAGGTTTCCTCTCTTGGTCAGAGGCTGGTACTGGTGATAGGCGGAGCCGTCTTCAAACTGGGTGTTGGCGATGTCGATGATTCTCTCTCTGGCCCTTTCCGGGATCAGGTGGACAAAACCCAGAAGGTCCTGGCAGGAATCACGGAATCCCATGCCCCGGCCCATGCCGCTTTCGAAATAGCTGGCTGACCGGCTCATGTTGAAGGTGACCATGCACTGGTACTGGTTCCATACATTGACGATTCGGTTGAGTTTCTCATCCTCACTTGTGATCGTGTAGATGGACAGAAGATGATCCCAGTAAGCTTTGAGGTCTGCCAGAGCGGCATCAACCTGTTCATCCGTCTGATATTTGGCAAGGAGGTCCAAAGCAGGTTTCTTATTGATGATTCCCGGAGACTCAAACTTCTGGTCAACCGGATTCTCGCAATATCCCAGTACAAAAATGTAGGAGACGGATTCTCCTGCAGCCAGGGACAGCCTCAGGTGGTGACTGCCGACTGGGGCCCAGCCATGCGCTATGCTGTTATGGCTCTTCCCTTCCCAAACCACCTGAGGATTGCGGGCTCCGTTATAGAGCCCTACAAATTCATCCCGGCTTGTATCAAATCCCTCTATATCGCCGTTTACGGAAAATACGGCGTAATGATTCCTTCTTTCCCTGTACTCTGTTTTATGGTAGATGGTACTTCCGACCACTTCCACTTCACCGGTGGAGAAGTTTCTCTTGAAATTGGTGGAATCATCCTCTGCATTCCACAGGCAGAATTCCACATAACTGAACAGATCGATTTGCTTAGCCTGATCCGACTCATTGGTCAGGCTGATTCGGGTTACTTCGCAATTGTCTTTAACAGGAACGAAAACCTCCTGTCTGGCCGAAAGTTTATTTTTCTTTCCCTCAAATACCGTGTAACCAAGGCCGTGCCGGCAGACATACCGGTCAAGCTCGGTCTGAACCGGCTGCCAGCCCGGATTCCAGATGCTATCCTTTTCCTTTATATAGAAATAATGACCGCCACAGTCCATGGGGCTGTTGTTGTAACGATACCGGGTCATTCGAAGAAGCTTGGCATCTTTATAGAAACAGTAGCCTCCGGCTGTGTTGGAGATCAGGCGAAAGAAATCCCGTGATCCCAGATAGTTGATCCAGGGGAGAGGGGTTTTGGGAGTTGTAATAACATATTCTTTGTTCTGATCATCAAAGTATCCGAATTGCATATAAGTAGCCTCCATCACTAATTATTTTATAAATATAAATACGATTGATTAAGATCATATCCGAATAGAGTTTTCGGATTTTCGAAAACAGATTTCGAAGATGAAGTACTTAACACCAAACAGGTTCGAAAACGATTTCGAAACTTTGAGGTTATTATAAAATGGTTTCTATAAAAAAGTAAATAGCAAATGAGGATTTTTTTGATATTTTGTGAAATATTCACATTTTATTCTACAAAAAATTGTGAAATCCGTTGCTTGACTTGTTTGGATAAAGGATTTAAAATGGCACTACGAAAACGTATTCGGAAACAATAGTTGGCCGCTTGAAGGAGACGATTCCATGGTTACAATCAAAGATATTTCCCGAAGGTGCGGCGTTTCCCAGGCAACGGTCAGTAAAGCATTGAACGGCTACGATGACGTCAGTGCCGAGACCAGAGAGCTGGTTCAGCGGACTGCGAGGGAGATGAATTATCTTCCCAATGCCGCGGCCAGGCAGCTGAAGACAAACAGTTCCAATAACATCGGTGTCCTCTTTGTGGACGACACCATGAGCGGACTGACCCACGAATACTTTTCCAAAATCCTAAACAGCATCAAGGAAGAAGCGGAGCGGCTGGGCTATGACATCACCTTCATAAGCCAGAATCTGGGCAAGAGACAGTTGTCTTTCCTGGAGCATTGCCGCTACAGGAAGTGTGACGGTGTCGTCATCGCCTGTGTGGATTTCGAGAGTTCTTCGGTTCGGGAGCTGATCCGAAGTGAGGTGCCGGTCATTACCATTGATTATTCCTATGATAATACCAGCAGCGTACATTCGGACAATGTGGAAGGTGCTTATGAACTGACCAGCTACCTGATCGATAAAGGTCATCGCAGGATTGCCTTTATTCACGGGGAACTGACCTCGGTGACCCGAAAGAGGATCCTGGGTTATTACAGAGCTTTGGATGAGCACGGAATTATGATCCCGGATGACTATCTTGTGGAAGGCCGCTTCCATGATCCGGATGCTGCCAGGGAGTGCACAAAGTATCTGATGGATCTGCCGGAGCCTCCTACTGCCATCCTCTTTCCTGACGATTATGCCTATCTGGGAGGAATGGCTGAATTGGAGAAGCGCAACCTGCAGGTGCCGGATGATATCAGTGTCGTGGGTTATGACGGAATACCACTTTCCCAGGTCCTGCGGCCCAGGCTGACCACCTGGTATCAGGATGCGGAAACTATTGGAAAGGATGCTGCAAGAAAACTGATCGAAACCATTGAGCACAGTAAGATATGTGACGTGGAACAGATTAAGGTTTCAGGCAAGCTGCTTGCGGGACAAAGCGTCAAAGAGATTCAGACGTAAAAAAACAAAGGCAAAAGAAACCCGAAGACAAAATAACCAGTGTAAAAACACAGTAAACCAGTTGAAACTTGCAAAAGCAATTTTTAAATATTTACACACATGAGGAGGAGAAACATGAAGAAATTAGCAAAATCTTTATTGGCTCTTGCCTTAGCGGGAGCAATGATCATTTCTACTGCAGCTTGCGGTGACAGCGCTGCAGGATCCGGAGCATCGGATGGAGGAAGCACTGAAGCAGGAGGATCCGGTAAGGTTCTTAACATCTGGTGCTGGAATGATGAGTTCCAGAGCCGTTTCAATGATTACTATCCCGGTGTCAAGGAAGTAGCCGAAGACAAATCTACAACTACACTTACCGATGGTACCACGGTAAAATGGACCATCAACCCCAATGAGAACAACAACTATCAGGACAAGCTGGATAACGCTCTTCTGGCTCAGGAATCTGCATCAGCAGATGACAAGATCGATATCTTCCTGATCGAAGCAGACTACGCTCTCAAGTATGTTGATTCCGACTTTACCATGAATGTTGCTGATCTTGGCCTTACAGAAGATGATATGAAAGATCAGTATCAGTACACCAAGGACATCGTTACCGATTCCAAGGGAGCCATCAAGGGAACAACCTGGCAGGCAACACCCGGACTTTTCGCATACCGTCGTTCTATCGCCAAAGACGTTCTGGGAACCGACGATCCCGAAAAGGTTCAGGAAGCTCTGGCAGACTGGGATAAGTTCAACGCAGTAGCAGCTGACGCATCCGCTAAAGGCTACAAGATGCTCTCCGGTTACGATGATTCCTACCGTACCTTCTCCAACAACGTATCCGCTCCCTGGGTTGACGGTACAACTGTTGTTGTAGATGAGAACATTATGAAATGGGTTGAGCAGACCAAGGAATTCACAGATAAAGGCTACAACAATAAGACTTCTCTCTGGGATGACGGCTGGGCAGCAGACCAGGGCCCCAAGGGCAAGGTATTCGGATTCTTCTACTCCACATGGGGAATCAACTTCACTCTTCTGGGCAACTCTCTTGAGACACCGGAAGCTGAAGGCGGCAAGGCAGAAGTTGGAAATGGTATCTACGGCGACTACGCTGTTTGCGAAGGTCCGCAGCCCTATTACTGGGGTGGTACATGGATCTGTGCTGCAGCAGGAACCGACAATGCTGATCTTGTAAAAGACGTTATGTATCAGCTGACCTGCAATGCAGAGATCGACAAGAAGATCACAGTAGATACTCAGGACTACACCAACAACATTCCGGCTATGGAAGAGCTGGCAAATGACGACAGCTTCGGCTCCGATTTTCTTGGCGGCCAGAACCACATTAAACTCTTTGCAGAAGCAGCTAAGAAGATCGATATGTCCAATGCAGGCCCCTATGATCAGGGATGTAATGAGAAGATCCAGACTGCATTCAAAGACTACTTTGATGGCAACGCTGACATGGATAAGGCAAAAGCAAACTTCGAAACAGCAATCAAGGAAACCTATCCCGAGCTGACAGAGGTTAAATGGCCTGAATAAACTTTGATGATGTGCGGGGGCGGGCAAGTGTCTGCCCCCTTTTTATTGTTCGATGTTATTCGCATGATTAGAGCCCCTGAACCGTGAAGCCCTGCCTGGGACTCATACTCCGCTAATGGGCATAAAGAACCCTGTGTCTTCTTAAAGAATCACCCGAGAGGAGGATATGTATATGAAAGGGAAAAAGGACCACGTAAGCTATGCGAAGTGGGGATATATTTTCATATTTCCTTTTTTTGCCACGTTCCTGATCTTCCAGCTGATCCCTCTGGCATCCACCATCTACTACAGTTTTTTTGAATATTACCGAAGCGGACTTAAAATTATCGGTCCGAATCCGGTTGGACTTGCAAACTATAAGGCGCTTTTTGAAAGCGACTTTTTAAAATATATGGGGAATACCGTAATCCTCTGGATTGTCGGCTTTGTGCCCCAGATTATTGTTTCTCTTGTGCTTGCGGCATGGTTTACCGATCTCCGGCTTCGCATCCGGGGAAAACAGTTCTTCAAGGTTGTAATCTATATGCCCAACCTGATCATGGCCAGCGCCTTTGCCATGCTGTTCTTCGCACTCTTTTCCGATAACGGGCCCGTGAATTCATTCCTGATTTCATCCGGCTTTATCCACTCACCTTTCCGTTTTCTGTCAAGTGTGTGGGGAGCCAGAGGCCTTGTATGTCTTATGAACTTTCTCATGTGGTTCGGTAATACCACCATCCTGCTCATGGCAGCGGTTATGGGTATCAATCCGGCCCTCTTTGAGGCGGCAGAGCTTGACGGATGCAGTCATCTCCAGATCTTCTTTAAGATAACGCTTCCCATGATCCGCCCCATCCTGGTTTACGTACTGATTACTTCCATGCTTGGCGGTCTGCAGATGTTCGATGTACCGCAGATCTTAACCAACGGCAAGGGAACTCCGGACCGTACAGTAACCACCATCATCATGTATCTTAACAACCACCTTTACAGCAAGAACTTCGGCATGGCCGGCGCTGTTTCGGTTATCCTCTTTATCATCTGCGCAATTCTATGCATCGGAGTATATTTCTCCATGAATGGAGATTTGGATTCGAAAAGAGCAAGGAAGGGAGGTAAATAAGCATGAGAGAGACAAAAGAAAAAAGCGGTGTTCTTTTTACCATCTTTGTTCATATGGTGCTGATCTTTCTGGCATTCCTGTGTCTGTTCTTTTTCTATATTCTGATCATCAATTCGACCAGAAGCCACAGTATGATCCAGAAAGGATTTTCTTTCGTCCCGGGCAAGAGCTTTTTTACCAACTTCCGCAATGTCATGTCGGATGCCAATATCCCTGTCCTGTCCGGTATCAAGAACAGCCTGATTGTATCTTCCTGTTCCGCTGTTTTGTCGACTTATTTTTCGGCAATGACAGCCTACGGCATTTATGCCTATAATTTTAAAATGAAGAGACCGGCCTTTATCTTTATCATGCTGATCCTGTCCATGCCGACCCAGGTTTCGGCCCTCGGTTTCGTTCAGCTGGTAACAAAAATGAACATGATTAACACCCTCTGGCCTCTTTTCCTGCCATCGATTGCGGCACCGGCCATATTCTACTTTATGTACAGCTATATCCAGTCCAGCCTTCCTCTGGACCTGGTGGAAGCAGCCAGAATCGACGGATGCGGCGAATTCCGGATCTTCAACCGGATTGTCCTTCCCATCATGAAACCGGCCATCGCAGTTCAGGCTATCTTTGCCTTTGTTTCCTCCTGGAACAATTACTTTATTCCTGCCCTGGTCATTTCGGAAAACAAGATGAAAACTCTGCCGATCCTGATCGCAGCCCTTCGAAGCGCGGACTTCCTGAAATTCGACATGGGCAAGGTCTACATGCTGGTTACGATCGCCATTGTTCCTATTATTATCGTATATCTGCTCCTGTCCAGATTCATCGTCGACGGTGTAACCCTGGGCGGCGTGAAGGAATAATTGGAGAAGAAATCATCAGGAAAATAGTTTAGAAGGCAGATAATAAGATAGATTATCAGAGGAGGTAAATCCACATGGCTGGAATCACATTCAAAAATGTAGTGAAAACTTACGATAACGGGGTAACCGTTATTCCGGATCTGAATCTGGAAATAAAAGATAAAGAGTTTGTTGTCCTGGTAGGACCTTCCGGATGTGGTAAATCCACCACACTCCGCATGATTGCCGGGCTGGAAAGTGTAACAGAGGGAGACCTTCTGATCGGTGACCGCAGAGTCAACGACGTGGCGCCCAAGAACCGGGACATCGCCATGGTTTTCCAGAGCTATGCTCTCTATCCCCACATGACTGTTTATAAAAACATGGCCTTTGCCCTGACCCTTCAGAAGATGCCCAAGGCTGAGATCGATGAGAAAGTGCGGGCGGCTGCCAAAATTCTGGAACTGGAACCCTATCTTGACCGCAAGCCCAAAGCCCTCTCAGGCGGCCAGCGCCAGCGCGTCGCTTTAGGCCGGGCCATGGTGAGAAACCCATCCGTATTTTTGCTGGATGAACCTCTCTCCAACCTGGATGCCAAGCTCCGAACCGAAATGAGAAGTCAGATTTCTTCTCTCCATCAGAAACTGCAGACAACCTTCGTCTACGTCACCCACGACCAGACCGAAGCCATGACCATGGGCGACAGGATCTGCGTCATGAAGGATGGTATTATCCAGCAATTCGATACCCCGCAGAAGCTCTACAATGAACCCTGCAATCTTTTCGTCGCAGGATTCATCGGCTCACCGCAGATGAACTTCATGGACGCGGTGGTGGAGAAGACCGAGGGTGCGGAGCATAAATATGAGCTGGTCTTCGGAAAGACCCGGGTGCCGTCGGACAGAGAAGAACTGGCACCTTATGTGGGCAAGACCGTGGTTCTGGGCATCCGTCCGGAACACATCCGCGCAGAAAAGGAATTTTTCCGGGGCAGCAACACCATGACTGCTGTAGTTGATCTGGATGAAATGATGGGCTCGGAGACTTATCTCTACCTGAACTATGAGGGCTCTAAGGTCATCGCCAAACTGCCCGGGACCGTTATCGCCCCCGTAGGAACGGAAGTGACGCTGGCGGTGGATCTCAACGAGATCCATGTATTTGACAAAGAGACAGAAGAAGCGATTCTGAACTGATGAAGCGATTCTGAACTGACATACAGCCGAGGGCG
>CADBME010000134.1 GCA_902795715.1 uncultured Lachnospiraceae bacterium
ATCCCTCCATCCGTGACATTGGCAGGAGGAATCCTGGTAATCGGAGGAATCGCAGGATATATACTCCTGTAGTGGGACAGTGGGGACGTTTCATATTGTCCCACTTTGTAGCGCGTTTAACAAAGTGGGACAATATGAAACGTCCCCACTGTCCCATTATTATGCCTGATATTCGTCGTCAATTCCCAGGCCAAGACGTCCTCTGACCACTCCGTTCATAAAGTAGATGGCGAAGTAGTTGGCTGTATGAGGTCCGATCTGCGGGCCGTCTGCTTTGGGATAGATTTCTACGTAGTCGAATGAGCAGGCGCCTGCTGCGCCGCATTCGTTCAGCATCATGCCGATTTCGAAGGAGCTGAGTCCGCAGGGATCGATGGGTCCGTCCGGATTAGCTGCGCCCTCGAGACAGTCGGAACAGACAGAGACATAGAAGAGGTCAGTGTCAGTGCTTGCGATTTCGATGGCTTTGCGGATGGCTTCCCGGTATCCCCAGTCTTTGACCTTCTTGGCGGTAATGACGTGAGCTCCGTATTTCCGTGCGTTTGCTCCTTCTTTAGGGTGATTGCGGGGGCCGCGGATACCCAGATGAACAATCTTGCCGGGATCCATGTTTTTATCGTTGTAAAGTCTGAAGAAGGGTGAGCATCTTGCCAGGTCATCTTCCCCGAATGCGTCATAGTTATCCAGGTGGGCATCAAAGTGAATGACACCGACTCTGCCGGGATGTTTTTCGGCCAGGCACTGGATGATAGGGTAGGAGATTCCGTGGTCGCCTCCGAAGACGATGGGGATATTGCCGGCTTCGATCATGTCATTGTATTTTTCCTTTAAGGACTGGAAGGTGAAGTCATAATTACCGTTCTGGGTCGGGACATCACCGTAATCGCAAAGGGTCATATGGTCAAAGATATCGATATTCCATTCCGGTAGGTAGCCCATGTAGCGAACTGATGCCTGGCGGATGGACTTGGGAGCGATCTCACAAGAGGAAAATCCCCCGATGGTGCAGCCTCCTTCCCAAGGAACGCCAAGAACGGCGAAGTCATAGGAGGATAGTTCTTCCTTTGAAGCAGCGGGCAGTCCCATATAGGTCGGAACACCGCTGTAGATCTGGGGCTGTGAACTGGGAACATAAATGACGGGTCTGGTTTTCATATTGTACATCCTTTCTTTTTGAAGTGTTTGAATACGATAGGACAATCCTGACAGAAAGGAACTGGCTCTTCTTTTCAAAACACTGAATAAAAAAAATATATCCTATTCTCTTGCAGAATGTCAAGAGTGAGACAGACATTGATTCCTTTTAAAAAAACTGGTATGATTAGGATTGATGCATGACCTGTCTTTGAGACCGGATCCGGAAGGCAGGTATTTGCAAAAGACTTGCCGTGCTTCCGCCTGCCTCCATGGGACGGAGGGCAAAGAAGAACGGCATAAAGAGCAGGATATTAATAAAAAACAGCAAAAAGGAGTTAGAAATGTATCGTTTGGAAAATAAAGAGCTGTTTGCTGATTTTGAAAAAACCATAGCAAAAGACTTGTTTGAAAAGACCACATATCCATGGGAGGTCCTTCCCCTGATCCATGATTTTATCCTGGAAACCGGCAAGGATCTTCCGGCTGACCAGTATGAGGAGGTTTCGGAACATGTATGGGTCGCTAAATCCGCTAAAGTTGCGCCTACAGCATTTATCGGAGCGCCGGCCATCATCGGGCCTGAGGCCGAGATCCGCCATTGTGCTTTTATACGGGGTGATGTGATCGTCGGGGCTAAATCCACAGTGGGTAATTCGACAGAGCTTAAGAACGTAATCCTCTTTGAGTCTGTCCAGGTACCCCATTATAATTATGTGGGTGATTCCATCCTGGGCTACAAATCCCATATGGGTGCCGGGTCCATTACTTCCAATGTCAAGTCGGACAAGACTTTGGTCAAGATCCATCTGGATGGAGAACATATACCGACAGAACGTAAAAAGGTAGGCGGTCTCCTGGGAGACTTTGTGGAGGTCGGATGCGGTTCGATCATCAATCCGGGAACCGTTGTCGGCAGCCATACCAATATCTATCCTTTATCCAGTGTACGTGGATATGTCCCTTCCCATTCCATCTACAAGAATCAGAATGAGATCGTCGAAAAGAAGGAGCTGTAAAGCTATGAAAAAAATGACAGGAGGGCGTACAGCCCTTTGCTTTGGCCTGGTTTTGATCCTGATTTCCTCTCTCTGCGGCTGCCAGCCTTCCAAAAAGAAAGTGCTGAATTCTTCTTATTATAAAGAGTTAAAAAAGGAAAATAAGAAGCTTAAAAAGCAATTAAAAAAGATGGAAGGCAAGGTGGAGAAAGAAAATAATATCAGTGAGGATACCAGGCGGGCCGAAGATTATCTGGACCGGATTGCCAGAGACCGCATCATTAAAATGGAGATCGGCTATGCTGACAATATGGAGGGCGGAGAGTTTATCACGGATAATACTGCGGCGTTTTCCATGGCTACGGCTATAGCTGTCCGTGCCGACGAGTGCAGCAGGTATACGGCAAAAGAAGTTGAGGACTTGTACGGTCCGGGCTATGAGTACATACTCTACGATGAAGACAATGCCTGCTATGAGGTAAAAGTCTTTGATGGGAATTATGTCATTTTCCTGGACCTGCCTGACCGGGTTTACTATGCCTATGACGCATGTGCTCTGGGAGAAGCCTTTCTTCATTACAAGGAGGGCTATCCCAATTCCAAGCTTCTGCACCGCTTTGCGGATTCCCCCTTTATCACGGATACAGCCGGCAACTACTATGACCGGAGAACAGCCTATAAGGCGGCAAATGCTATCGACCGTATGGAAAAAGAACCCACGGAGAAAAAGAAGGCAGTCAAAGACTGGGGCAAGAACAAAAAGGGGAAAACCTATACCTTCTATCACCATGGAAATACCATGAAGATGACCCTTTATGACAAGTATGTCCGTCTGGAAAACATGGACGAAAAAGCGACATGGTACAAAGCCTCCGAAGAAGATATCAATAAGATCCGTGACATTTTCAAAAAGAATAAGAACCCCGGAAAAGGGGAGAGTCATAACAATAATCAGGAAGATTCTGATGAACAGCCTCACCATGATGAAATCGACAATGAATCGACAACCGGCGTGGAGGAGGTTGAAAAAGATAAACCCGAGACTACCGAATACTATGACGAGGACGGGAACGAAGGCTGAATCAGAAATGCTTATGAATGGCTATGGCTCCTCCGTATGCCCCGAATCCCGTATGACAGGAAATGCTGTAGGAGAGAGGAGTATAGTAGACAGGTATATCAGGGAACTCTGCCTGAACCTGTTTCCTCCAGCTCTCTGCCTCTTTCTCGGTCAGGCCGGAGCCGGCTGTTCCGATGGCTATGTTTTCCTGGCCCAGGCTTGCGTAGTTGGCATCATACTCTTCACGCAGGGCTTCCACAATCTTGCTTCTGGCCCGCTTCATTCCCCGGACTTTGGCGAAGGAATCAAAGACTTGGCCTTTGGCTTTCAGCACCGGCTTCAGATTCAACACGGAGGCAAGGGTTGCTCCGGCTGTCGTGATCCTTCCTCCCCGCTTGAAATATTCCAGTGTATCCACTGCCAGGTAGGTTGTGCTCATGAGACCTGTATCTTCCAGATAATTCTTGATCTCCTGTCCGGAATGGCCGGCCTTTTGCATATCCAGAGCTTCGAATACCGACTCCCTCATGCCGACAGAAATCCGGTGATTGTCTACAACGTAAACCGGCTTATCATAATCCTCAGCCAGGGCAGAAGCCGTGGAACAGGCACTGGACAAACCACTTGACATGGGTATATATACGATTTCATCATAGCCTTCTTCAAATATCCGATCCCAGAGATCAGTCATATCGCCCGGCGAAGGCATGGAAGTGCTTAAGTGAGCGAGTTCCTTTAACTGGCCGAAAAACTCGTCATCAAACAGGTCGACACCCTCCCACCGGATCTTATCATTAAGAATAACCGGCATAGGTAACATATATAGATGCATCTCCCTGGCCATGGCAAAGGAAATACCGCTGTTGCTGTCAGTCATAATTGCAGTCTTCATTAAGAATTCTCCTTATATGGGATTTGGCCGGGTCTTATTTGCCTTTCCAAATCGTGGTGACTGTCCTTTTTTTAATCTTTGAAATTGTACCATTATTTTTTCACAGATTCAACATCTTATTCTTTTATTCTTCGAAAACAAAAGAAAAAATATATAGACGAATTCCCCTTTTTATGAGAAAATATTCACAAGTGTGAAGACTGTGCTTTGACTTAGGGAATTGGAACATAAGTCTTTCGCTTTTTCCATGACAGCCTTTTTTGTTCATGGAATAACTGTCAATCAGACTGAAAGGAGTTAAATCATGATTATCTCACAAGAAGTTGAAAAAATGTGTCCGGTAGCACAGGGTGTTCATCATGGTGCTGCGCCTATTCCGGAAGAAGCGAAATGGGTTAAAGTCAAAGAAGTGAAAGATATCTCCGGCTTTACACATGGTATTGGCTGGTGTGCACCGCAGCAGGGAGCCTGCAAACTGACCCTCAATGTGAAGGAAGGCGTCATTCAGGAAGCTCTGGTTGAGACCATCGGCTGTTCCGGTATGACACATTCTGCTGCCATGGCCTCTGAGATTCTTCCGGGTCTGACTGTACTCGAAGCATTGAATACAGACCTTGTCTGCGACGCTATCAACACAGCAATGCGTGAATTGTTCTTACAGATCGCTTACGGACGTTCCCAGTCTGCATTTTCTGAGGATGGACTTCAGATCGGCGCCGGCCTTGAAGACCTTGGCAAGGGCTTACGTTCCCAGGTTGGAACCATGTATGGAACGCTTCAGAAGGGACCCCGCTACCTGGAGATGGCAGAGGGCTATGTAACAGGTATCGCTCTCGATGCAGATAATGAGATTATCGGCTACAAGTTTGTAAGTCTTGGAAAGATGACAGACTTCATCAAGAAGGGTGATGATCCCAACACAGCTTGGGAGAAGGCTTCCGGCCAGTATGGCCGTGTGGCAGATGCTGCCAAGATCATTGATCCGAGAACAGACGAAGTGATTGGTTAATCCAGGGAGGTAGGAATCATGGCATTATTTGAATCATACGAAAGACGAATCGATCAGATTAAAAAAGTACTTGACAGTTATGGAATTGCCTCTCTTGAGGAGGCTGAAAAGATTACCAAAGATGCCGGCCTTAATGTATATGACCAGGTTAAAGGCATCCAGCCCATCTGCTTTGAGAATGCATGCTGGGCTTACACCGTAGGCGCAGCCATCGCCATCAAGAAGGGATGCCGCAAGGCAGCTGATGCTGCGGCAGCTCTTGGCGAAGGTCTCCAGGCTTTCTGTATTCCGGGTTCCGTAGCCGATAACCGTAAGGTAGG
>CADBME010000135.1 GCA_902795715.1 uncultured Lachnospiraceae bacterium
ATCCCTCCATCCGTGACATTGGCAGGAGGAATCCTGGTAATCGGAGGAATCGCAGGATATATACTCCTGTAGTGGGACAGTGGGGACCTTTCATATTGCCCCACTGTCCCACTTTTTTTACTTCACACACCGTTTCTGGCTTCACTCACCACCTCTTGCTTGAATCACCACTTCTGGCTTCACTCACCACTTCCTCTTTTTATTTCGCGAAGCCTTTACCTTCTTAACCGAAGGCTTCCACTTGGGATTGGGCTCGATCAGAAGAGCCCTCTTTTTTCCTTTTTTTGCGCAGATTTTATTGTTTTTGATAATCAGAGTGCCATACCTGGTCTTCTTATGGGAGCAGATCTGAAAACCGGACCGCCCTCCTTTGATGATATTATTTTTTATGGAAATTTTCCCTTTAGAAAAGGCCGGTATATTCCCGAAAAGAGTGATATGACAACCGCTGGAGTAGGCTGAGTTGGTCCGTTTGCTGTAGGAAATGATCCGGTTGTTTTTTATGGAGACATTTATGGTGTTGAATAAAGTCAGCCCTTCGGCTGTATCACCGATCAAGGTGCAGTTTTTTACCGTGATATGATTATGGTATCTTTTCAGATAGGCCGGGTCTTTTTTGGCATAGGAAGCCGCCACCCCTCTGCTCCCGCGAATAATGCATCCCTGAATCCATATATTCTGACAGGCCAGACCGTTCTGGAATTCTTTCCTGAGAAATGGAGCATTATGGGGGGTAGCCATATCAATCTGAACCATCTCTTCTATACTGTTTTTGGCGGAAGTACCCTGACCCATGACTATGCAGTTACTGATCGACACATTTTTGCATGCCACCAGCTCGATGGCATGACCTTCCCTGTTGGTCGACCGGATATCCATATCCTTGAGTGTAATATTCTGGGAATGGGCAAAACTGAATGTGGTACCCGGACATCCTTCTTTGTGGGCGGAAATCCATCTTCCTCCCGTAATCCTTATATTGGACATGGAATTGTAGCCGGTCTGATAATTCCTGGTATCATTCCTGACAGCCCCTTTATAGATTACAATGGTAGCCCCTCTGGCATCGATGGTGCTGTTGCTGTTTATGGGGATGAAATGCGACAGATAGTAGGTTGCTCCCTGTTGCAGTCTGACATAGCCCGTCGCATCCAATTCATGATCGATATTATTCACATCCTGATTGGATATTGTTCCGGAAGGGGCTACAATCCCGGCCCGGACCTGCATGGGAAAGAACAGGAAAAGGGTAAACAATACAATTCGAATCAATGCTTTCAACCACTTATGCATAAATAAAGAAAACACCACACTTTCTATGTTTATAGTCTGTAATCAGGCTTTATAAGCATCCATCGGTTATCACAGCTTCTAATCGATCATTCCAGTCTTCTTATCCTTTGGCTTTTACAATAATCAGATGGGATGTTTCTGCCATTTGCATTTTCAGTATACACGAAAAAAGACAGGAATATGTGAAATCCGGGTAAATCCTTTCTTTATCTGAATCTGAATCTGAAAATGAAAAGGGGGACCTTTCCTTTTATTCCGCTTTACCAGTCATTCTAAAGTGGAATAAGAGGAAAGGTCCCCCTTGTTTTAAAATAATAATCTCTTCTTTCTGATCAGGCTGATTCTTTTGAAAAATCCCTATAATGGTTTAAAGTCGGATGCGGGATGCTTGCAGATAGGACAGATGAAATCTGCGGGAAGTTCATCGCCTTCATAGATGTAGCCGCATACCTGGCATACAAAGCCTTTCTTTTTGGCTGCTTCTGGTTTCGGTTTTACATTGTCCTGATAGTAGTTGTAGGTCATGGTTTCTCTGGAAGAGATCACACGGGCTTCATCGATGCTGCAGACGAACATGGTGTGGGTTCCGAAGTCTTCCATAGCCTCTACCGATAGAGACATGAAGGAGTTAATGTACTTGGGCAGATAGGCTATGCCATTGTCTGCTCTGAGAAGGGGCCATGTCTCAAATTTATTGACGTCCCTTCCACTCTGGAAACCAAAGTTGGTAAAGACTTCAAATGGAGCATCCTGGGACAGGCAGTTCACATTCAACTTCTTCGATGACAGAACCACGTCATGGGTAAAGTTGGCCTTGTTCAGCGTAACGGCAACCCGGTTGGGGCTGTTGGTCAGCTGAACCACGGAGTTGGCGATACATCCGGTATCCTTGTCGCCGTCTTTTGTGGTGATCACATAGAGGCCGTAACCGATCTTGAAGAGGGCTGTCATATTATTCTTGTTGGCCAGCTCGTCATCATGCTCCACGTACTCCTGGCAGAGCTCGTAAGCCATCTTCTCCATCTCGTCATAATTCTTCTCATCCAGGGCCGACATGATGTGGACATTATTCTTTGTAAATTCAATCTGCTCGCACTGGGAAAGCATTTCCTTCATCAGGCGGGCTGCCTGAGGAGCCCAGGAACCATTTTCAATGAGAGCGACCGTCCGCTTTTTAAACTTATGCTCCACCAGTCTGTGGATGAAGTCATGCATAAAGGGATACATGCTTCCATTGTATGTCGTCGTAGCCAGCACCAGCTTGCTGTAGCGGAAAGCATCGCTGACTGCAGCGGACATATCGTCTCTGGCCAGATCGTAAACCACAACCTTGGGCGCCTTCTTGGCCTCCAGATTCTTGGCCAGAAGCTGAACCGCTTCTTTGGTATGGCCGTAAACGGAAGTGTAGGCAATCACAATACCTTCTTCCTCCGGCGTGTAGGATGACCATTTATCATAAAGATCGATATAATATCCCAGGTTCTCTTTGAGAACCGGTCCGTGAGTGGGACAGATTATCTCGATATCCAGGTCTGCAGCTACTTTCAGGATAGCCTGAACGAAATCTCCGTACATACCTACGATACCGATGTAGTAACGGCGGGCTTCATCAGCCCAGTCTTCTGTCACATCATTGGCCCCGAACTTGCCGAAACCATCTGCAGCAAAGAGAACTTTGTCCTTGACATCATAGGTTACTACAACCTCAGGCCAGTGGACCATGGGAGCCTCGACAAAAATCAGGGCATGCTGACCCAGGCGAAGTGTGTCCCCGCTCTTGATGACAACCTTACGTCCCTCAAAATCCGTCCCGAAGAAATTCTTCATCATGGCAAAAGCTTTCTCGGAAGAAACGATCTGGGCATTTTTATAATACTGCATAAAATCAGCAATATTGGCTGAATGGTCAGGCTCCATATGCTGAACGATCAGATAGTCCGGCTGGCGTCCGCCAAGTTTCTTCTCGATGTTGATCAGCCACTCACTGCCGAAATTAACATCCACTGTATCCATAACGGCAATCTTCTCATCCATGATCAGATAAGAATTGTAGGCCATGCCGTTGGGCACTTCATACTGGCCTTCAAAGAGATCAACCTTATGGTCATTGACACCGACATATAAAATATCGTCTGTTACAAACATCTATTTTACCTCCCTCAAACCTTGGAAAAGCCAGGTTGTTTTCCCCGGTCCCTTCTTTGCCAGTCATTGTCTGACAGGATCTGAATGAATCTGTCCTTAAAACTTTCAGATCCGGTAATCCACTCATGGATGAAAGCATAGTCCACCCATTTGTCCTGTAAATATTATAGCAAAGTTGTCAAGTCATTGCACGAAAAATGCAGTCAAATTATTGTAGATTTCAGAACGTTTTTTGACAGCGGCGGCGGGTTGGATTTTGTCCGCAGTTACAGTCGGACCACTTTGCGGCAATACCTGATATCTACATTCCATTGGAGCAGGGCCGGCCACATCCTTATTTGCCGGAAAATGGCCTCCATTTAAGCTTTTATTGTACCAAAAAGTCTGTTTGATAGTACAAGCCCCGTCTTTTGCCTGTAGGTATAATAAAAGAGGAATTTCAGGCAGCTTATCCTGTCTGCCGATTCATGGTGAATTCAAGATGCATGATGCATAATAGAAGACTGGAGATATATCCGGACAGAATGTGATTTTGATAGAGAATTGCGGAGGAGATTATGAGTAGAATTTTATTACTTGCCGGGGATTTTACGGAAGATTATGAGACCATGGTACCTTTTCAGACTTTGAGAGTCCTGGGTTTTGATGTGGATGCGGTATGCCCCGGAAAGAAAGCCGGAGACATGATCAAGACAGCCATCCATGACTTTGAAGGTGACCAGACTTATACCGAAAAACCCGGCCATCTTTTTGCTTTGAACAAATCCTTTGACCAGGTGGAGTTTGACGATTATGACGGGCTTTTCATCACCGGGGGAAGGTCACCGGAGTACATCCGCATGGACAGTAAAGTGATCAGCCTGGTCAAATGTTTTATGCGAAGCGGGAAACCGGTGGCGGCCATCTGTCACGCTTCCCAGGTGCTGACAGCCGCTGATGTTCTCCACGGAAGAACCCTCACCGCCTACCCGGCCCTGGCCTCGGATGTGAGGATGGCCGGCGGCAACTTCGTCGAAGTCGAGCCGGACCAGTCCGTGGTCGACGGCAACCTGATCACCGCACCGGCGTGGCCGGGTAACGTTGCCATCTTAAGAGACTTTGCAAGAGCCCTGGGATGTAATATTTAATACTCACAGACCAAAAGGGGACATCGAAATGATGCCCCCCCTCTTTTTTTATCTGATTGTATTTTTCCCTGCGATCACTGATAGTAAAAACATCGCACTTTATGGCCATTCCCATGATCTTTTAGTTCCGGTGTCTCCTTCTTGCATTTGTCATGAACCAAGGGACATCTTTTCTGGTATGGACATCCCATCTTTTCATACCCGGAATCCTGCATAGTCAGCGTCTCCAGTTCGATCTTCTTCCTGTTTTTATCGTGCATGGAAAACACACTGTCAAGAAGTTTTCTGGTGTAAGGATGGGCTGCACTTTCCTCTAATCTCTCGCTTGCAAGTTCTTCTACCACACAGCCGGCATACATGACCACAATGCGATTACACACACTTCGCACCACTGCCAGATCATGCCCGATAAAAAGATATGTCAGATCCAGCCTTTTCTGAAGTTTAACCAGGAGGCTCAAAACCTGCTTTTGCACCGAGACATCCAAAGCGCTGGTGGCATCGTCAAGGATAACCAGCCTGGGTTCAATGGATATAGCTCTGGCAATCACCACTCTCTGTAATTGTCCCCCGCTAAGCTGATGCGGAAACCGATCCAGCAGTTCCGGAGAGAGCTCTACCATAGAAAGCAGAATTTTAGTCTCTTCCTTCGCATCTATCCTTGAAGCAATCTTAAAATGAACAAGTCCTTCTTCCAGAAAGGTCCCGATCTGCATTCTGGGACTAAAGACAGAATAGGGATCCTGAAAGACCATCTGAATCTTCTTATATATCTTTTTCAGATTTTTAACCGGAATACGGGAAATATCCTCTCCCTCAAGGAGAATCTGCCCTTGTGTAATATCCGTGATTCTTGTAATCATGCGGGCGATGGTGCTTTTCCCGCATCCGCTCTCGCCGACGATGCCTACACATTCCCCTTGTCCGATATCCAGGGAGACATCCCGAACTGCGGGAACTGCCCCTGTTTTATTCGAATAAAATGTCTTGCTGACGTGCGATAATCTGAGAATTGGATCTTTCATATTCAGGACATCCTTTTCACATAGTGGCAGCCAGTCTCTCATCCCTCAGTTCAATGACGGAGCCCAGCAATGATTTCGTATACTCCTGTTGAGGAGAAGCGATGACATCCTCTGTCTTACCCCACTCCACGAGCTTTCCGTTCTGCATGACTCCCAGAACATCCGACATATAGGCAGCCACACCTATGCTGTGTGTTACAAAGATGATGGTGGTCCCGTATTTCTTCCTGAGCTCCATCATTTCGTAGATTACCTGAGCCTGAACTGTGACATCCAGGGCGCTGGTGGGCTCATCGGCCAGAAGGAGTCTGGGCTTTAATGACATGGCCATGGCTATGCCCACACGCTGTCGCATGCCGCCACTCAGCTCAAAAGGATACGCATTAAGGATACGGTCTGTATCCTTTAGATGCACTCTGTTAAGCATCTCCTTTTCCAACTCAATCAGCTGAGAAACAGGCTTATTCTCATGGATTTTTAAAAAACCGGTGTATTGTTTTCCAATCCTGCTGATGGGATTCATATACCTTCCGGTATCCTGGAATATCATAGCCACATCCCGGCCGCGGATGCGTTTGAGCTCCGCGGCGGACATGGTATCAATATCCTTGCCGAAAAGGGATATCTTTCCTGCTCTGGCGGAAGTCCGGGGAAGAAGGCCCTGCAGGCCATGGAGGATCGTGGACTTACCGCTGCCACTCTCCCCCACAATACCGACAATCTGCCCTTCCTCCACAGAGAAAGAAACATCACTAACCGCATCCTTTATGCCGTCATATGTAATTGAAACCTTTTGCGCCCGAACAATCTCCATAAAGCTACCTCATATTTCCCCTGCCTTATCCTTCTGCTTCAGAACGATAATTTTTTTCATTCTTTTGTGGACATGCCATTATCTATGAAATAATAATCGATGGGATAGGGCACAATATTCTGTACTTTCTGGTTGGCAACAACAAAGTTATTCTCTCCCACAAGATAAATCGTAGCGCAATCTTCAAGCAGGATTTTCTCCGCCTCAATGGTAAGCTTTTGCCTCTCTTTCAGATCAAATGCCGTGGAAAGCTGATCAATGATCTTATCCAGATCCTTGTTGCTGTAACTAATACAGTTGTTCTGCGCGCCGGTCTTGTAGAGAGTATCCAGGAACCACTGAGGATCTCCTGTGGAAAGCACCTGCCAGTTTGTACAGATCAGATCAAAATCTTTTTTCTCCTCCACAGCTTCAATGCTGTCTGTCAGTTTCAGTTCAATATTGATTCCACACTCCTTGGCCATGGACTGAACTGCCTCCAACATACTGGTATAGTCACTCATCTGATAAGTCAGTGTTAATTTCAGTTCTTTGCCGTCTTTATCCACAAAGCCGTTTCCGTCAGTATCTTTAAAACCTGCTTTGGAGAGGCAATCTGCAGCTTCTTCAGCACTGTAATGTTGTTTATCCAGCTCATCATAACCGTAAGGAGCTGATTTGGGATAGGGAGCCTGGGCATTTGTCACACCATCACCGAGAACCTTAACAAGAGAATCATAGTCAATGGCTGCCGCTATGGCCTTTCTCACATTTACATCCTGAAGGAATTCATTTTTCATATTGGGGATGATGATCCGGATGCGTGCGCCGGTAGTATCTATTACCTGGAAGTCAGGATTGCCCTTAAAATTAGGCAAGTCCGCATTCGCAACTCTCTGAACCACATCCTGTTCTCCCGACTGGAGGGCAAGACCTCTCGTGCTGTCCTCCTCGATACATTTAATCGTCATCGTCTTTACAGGAGAAGGTCCATTCCAGTAACCATCATATCTTTCTGTATCAATCTCATCATTTACCTTGAATCCGGTTACTTTAAATGGGCCGGTTGCGACAGGTGCATTGGCATAATCCTGATCATCCCCAACCTTTATAATAGAGTACATAGGCTCGGAAATGTTAGCAAGAAAAGCACCGAAAGGCTCTTCTGTCACAAAGGTTACATCCTGACCATCAGCCTCGATGCTCTTAATCTTGGCAGCGGTCCTGGCTCTCTCCTGAATCTCCATGGCCCTGTCAAAAGCCGCTTTTACTGCTGCTCCATCCACAGGTGTCCCATCATGGAAGGTGACGCCCTCACGAATATGCATAACCCATGTC
>CADBME010000136.1 GCA_902795715.1 uncultured Lachnospiraceae bacterium
CCTTTTTCTCTCAATGCATCTACAGCATCCTTTGCTGTACCGGCAGCCGATCCGATAATGACCATGGCATAATCGGCATCATCCAGTTTATACTCTTCAAAGAATCCATAAGATCTTCCGGAAATCTTTTCAAATTCCTTTGCCACATCAAGAGTAACCTGTTTGGCATTGCGAAGTCCCTGCATCTGGGCCCTTCTTGCCTCCATCACATAGTTAGTGATGGCGTATGGCCCGATGGCCATGCTTTCATCGTCCTTGAGCAGATAATGGTCCGGATTGTATTCTCCGACAAAATCTTTGACCACTTCATCTTCAAGCAGCTCTATATTCTCCACAGCATGGCTGGTGATAAAACCATCCTGGCATACCATGATGGGCAGCATGACATCCTTGTGCTCTGCAATCCGGTAAGCCTGTACCATGTTATCGTATGCTTCCTGGTTATTCTCAGCAAAAAGCTGAATCCATCCCGTATTTCTTGCACCCATTGCATCCGAGTGGTCACAGTTGATATTGATAGGGCCAGACAGAGCCCGGCATACAAGAGAAAGAGCAATGGGAAGACGGTCGGACGCTGCTACATTCAAAACTTCCCACATATAAGCCAGACCACAGGAAGATGTCGCTGTAATTGTGCGGGCACCGGCTGCTTCCGATCCGATACATGCACTCATGGCAGAATGCTCACTCTCCACAGGAATAAATACCGTATCTACCTGACCATTTGATACAAAACTGGTGAAATACTGAGGAATTTCAGTGGAAGGGGTGATCGGGTATGCCGGCATAACATCCGGATTAATCTGACGCATGGCATTGGCTACTGCCTCATTTCCGGACAAACGTTCACGTATCGCCATGTTATCTAACCCCCTTCATCATCACGATCGCATCAAAGGGGCAGGCCTTCACACAGATCCCGCATCCCTTACAGTGATCAAAATCAAACTCCAGCCGCTTACCGTTTTCCACCGGAATGGCACTGTCCGGACAAGCCGGAGCGCACAGGAGGCACTGTTTACATTTCTCAACGATAAATTTAGGTGTATCAACTCTCCACTCACCGGTATTGAACTCTTCCGCCGTACCGCTTCCGATGATGGTACAGCCCAGGGTAAGATCCTGCCATTTGACATCTACACCTAACTTACTGATATCTGACCGCATCATTTCACCTCCTGCAATGCCCGATAAAGAGCCTTCATATTTCCTTCAATAACCTCCGGCTTCGAAGCGAATTTATGAGCGTAAGACTTACGCATCTCTTCAAGGAAAACCTCATCCTCCATAATACCGGTCACCTTTACGATAGCCGCAAGCATGGGAGAATTAGGATAATACTGTCCCAGCGCCCGGATTGAAATATCCCGCGCGTCAATGGTATACACATTCCCCTTATACCCCTTCAACTTGGGAAGAATCTCCTCTCTGGGAAGCTCCGTATTGATGACAATCGCTCCCTCTTCCTTCAACCCTTCCGTGACATGCACGGAATCCAGAAGGGAGTCATCCACTACAACAACATAATCCGGGTCATAAATATTAGAATGAACCCGAATCTTATTATTACTCAGCCGGTTGTAAGCTGTAATCGGCGCTCCCATTCGCTCCGGACCATACTCCGGAAAACCCTGGACATACATACCGGTACTGAATGCAACATCCGCAAGCAAGAGCGCAGCCGTCTTGGCACCCTGGCCTCCCCTGCCATGCCAGCGGATCTCAATTAAATCTCTCATGAATCCTCCAATCAACGATGCTATTTATAGACTATTGATACTATTCATTCATATGCATAAAAAAACAAAAAAAGAAATGCTATACCTGCAGCATCTCACAATGCATAACGTGACTAGTATAGCACTTCTTTCTCCATGTGTGAAGTGGGACATTGGGGACGTTTCATTTTGTCCCACATTGTTTAATCTTTGACGAAATGGGACAAAGGGGACGTTTCATTCTGTCCCACTTTGTTTCAGTATTAACAAAGTGGGACAATATGAAACGTCCCCAATGTCCCACATCACTGAATTAAGGTTTCCAATGTGTCATACAGATTTTCCGGCTCAACGGGTTTTGAAAGGTGGGCGTTCAGGCCGGCCTGGAGGCTGCGCTGGACGTCTTCGTCAAAGGCGTTGGCCGTGAGGGCAATGATGGGTATGGTTTTTGCGTCGGGCCTGTCCAGACTTCGGATAGTTCTGGTTGCTTCAAGGCCATCCATTTCCGGCATTCTCATATCCATCAAAATGGCGTCGTAATATCCTTCTTCATGGCTTGAGAACATGTCAACGGCAATCTTTCCGTTCAGGGCGTGTTCTACTTCCATTTCTCTCATCTGGAGGACCATGATCATAATCTCGGCGTTGACTGCCATGTCTTCTGCCAAAAGGATCCTTCGTCCGGTCAGGTCTGCCTTGCTTTCCTGTCCGGAGTTGATAATGTTCTTTTTCTTTATGGCGGTCCTGAATTCTTCCACAGCTGCGCCTGCAAAGAGAGGTTTGGCCAGGAAGCTGTCGACTCCTGCTTCCAGGGCCTCTTCCTGAACATCGTCCCATTTATATGCAGTCAGAATAATAATTGCGGATTCGTTTCCTATGAGAGACCGGATCTTGCGGGTGGTTTCGACACCATCCATGTCCGGCATCCTCCAATCGACCAGTATGAGGTTATAAGGAGATCTTCTGGCATGTCTCAGCCGAATCATCTCGATAGCTTCCGCGCCGGAATGGGCGGTCTCGGAAGCGATTCCTACATTTCCCAGTACCAGTTTTCCGTGTTCGCAGGCGATGGGATCATCGTCTATGATCAGAACACTGAGTTCTTCCGGCCGGATTTCTCTGCGATCTTCCTCTGTCATCTTGCGGTTGGAGTCAAGAAGGGTTATGGCTACGGTAAATGTAGTTCCTTCTCCTTTTTTACTTTGCACTTGTATATGGCCATTCATCATCTCAACGATACTCTTGGTGATAGCCATACCCAGCCCGGAGCTGCCGTATTTGCTGGTTGTGGAGGAGTCTTCCTGGCTGAAGGTGTCAAAAAGGTGGGGCAGAAATTCTTCGCTTATGCCGATTCCCGTATCTTTTATAACAAATTCTATGGTCGTTTTGCCATTAAACCTGGCTGTCCTCTCTACAGCAAAGTCCACGCTTCCACCCGGTGGAGTAAACTTGACGGCATTGCCCAGAATATTGATGAGGACCTGGCGAAGTTTCATATCATCACCGATATAATAGTCATCCAGATGCCCCTGCACCTGACAATGGTAATTCAGCCCTTTCTCCCTGCACTGATCACTGAAAATGACATTGACCTGCTCAATCAGTCTGAAAAAGGCAAATTCTTCTTTTTTGATGGTCAAGCGGCCTGATTCCACCCGGGACATATCCAGGATATCATTGATGAGTCCAAGTAAATGCTGGGCCGATTCACCGATTTTTTTCAGGTAATCCCGTGTCCGGTCAGAGATATCCGGGTCGTTCAGAGCGATATTATCCAGACCGATGATGGCATTCATAGGAGTCCGGATCTCATGACTCATATTGGACAGGAAGGCGGTCTTGGCCTTGTTGGATTCCTCGGCCGCCGCAAGGGCATCGCTTAGAGCCTGGCTCTTTGCCAGGGATTCTCTCATATCCTGGTCAATATCCGAGAAGCCGACACCTATCTTATTGATTCTGTCATCTGCCTGGTCCGCGCCCTGTAAGGCAGCAGCCATACGCAGCATCTCGTAGGCGTCTTTCCCGTCTCTATGGACCAGATAGCGGATCACGACAACCGGTTCTTTTTCAAGTCCGGCCCGGACTTTCTCCGGCTTGATAAAGGAAAGAAATTCTTCTTTGTATTTTTCATCCACATAACGGTCAGCATAAGCCGCGAAGGACTCATAATATGGGAAATGCTCTCCTTCAGCCACAGCGTCCTCATCCATCTTCGCGTCCGTCCTGTAGCAAACTCCCTCATCCTTGTCCAGATTAATATAATATACACTGCGGTAATCCGATGCCAGAGCTGTGATCATATTATCCTGCTGGGTCCGCTGTTTCTCCTGCTCAAGCAGCTGTCCCTGAAGAGCCAGCCTCTGTTCAAGTTCCTGATGTTTTACCCTGCTTTCCGCCTCGGCTGTTTCTTTCTCCAGCATCAAGGCAGTTTGTTTCCTGTTCTGGGCGATCATGATACTGAACATGATCAGGAGGACCAGAGCAGTCAATATGGACTGAATCACACTTCGGGTAATGATCCCGTTAGACACAGAACTGATCTTCTCGGTAATCAGACTTTCCCTGATCAGGTAGGTTAACATCCAGTCAGTCCCCTCTACCGGAACATAACTTAAGGTGGCCCTGATTCCATGGTAAACAAAGGAAACCACACCACGTTTTTCATTTTCAAAGTCTTCTCTCACCTGAGCGAGTGAATAGCCCTTTTCCATATCCGATGATTCAAGGGCCTCATAGAGACCGGTCTCCTGGGCCTCGCCGCCCAAAACCTGGCTGGTGAGAGGGATGCCTTCCTTGCTGTAAATATTACAGAAGGTCGCATCCGTAGAGGATGATTTCATGGACACACCCTGGAGCATATATTCCACATCCATCTCAATAAAGCATACCACCAGTTCCTTATCTCCCAATGCGATGGAACCGACAGGCATGGCTATCACAACTTTTTTATTATCAGAGTCCAGATCTTTTATGGAAATCTCCGGTTCCCGTATGGTTTTATAATCAAATGCATACTGGTCAATATCGGTTCTGGTCCCCAGAGCAGTGTGAATAAGGCCGGTATTATCCACAAAAGCAAATTTGTTCAGATTAAACAACTTCTTTATTTCTGTCTGATAAGCACGAAGATGCTCTTCATCTTTGGTGTCCTCTTCATCCAGAAGACTTACCGCAATGTCCATGTAATTAATATAATTCTGAAGATTTGATGCCACTACCTGCTCCCGCCTGCCGGCCAGCTCATCCAGGTAGAGCAGACTGACGGAACGGACGGCCTTCTCCGTATCTTCTTTGGCACTCTTCCCCATCCAGAAGGTTCCGACGATCAGAACCACGGCCACAAGCAGGGCTCCGACAATAGCTACAGATATGGTTCCTTTTCCCTTTTCCATATTCATGATGCTCCCCCTCTATAAATATCCTTCTGTTATACAATTCTTTTTCTCTGTACAAAATCATGTCCGATATCTCAGTTGTTATTATTATACTAAAAAGAATGGCTTATATCAAGGACAGCTCTCGGATGAAGGCAGATTCTCCGGCCTTATAGCGCAAAAGACACAGGAATCTCTTCCTGTGTCACTTCACTCCATGAAATCTGCCCCGGCTCATGAAGAAACTCTACCTCCATTTATAATCCGTGATGGCATATCGAAATCCGTATTTTTCAAGTTTTTCAAAATCTTCCTTTGTCTCAACGGTATACATTCCGGCCTGTATCCCCCTTGAAGTCAGTTCATATACTTTATCCTCGGGATAAAAGTCCAATGTAGACATATAAAGGAATAAGATAGTATGAATATCATACTCCTGAGCCCATTTGGCCAGTTCGGAAATCTGTGCAAAAGCCTCTTTTCCGGTCAGCAGGCCGAATTCCAGATCATATCGGCCGACAAAATTCTTGATAACCCGTCTCCCGCTAAAAACAATTACCCGGTCAGAAAGGTCGTATTCCTTTACCAGTTCTTCAATCTGTCCGACACAGGAATCATCCACCTCATAGCCCAGGTCCTTTTCATCTTTCAAATGAATCAGTA
>CADBME010000137.1 GCA_902795715.1 uncultured Lachnospiraceae bacterium
AACAGAAGGAAAATAAATCAGAGGAATAATAAAAGAAAAGACAGAATAAAAGAGAGAGAAGCAAAAAAGAGGACAGATAAGTGATCAGAAAAAGGAATCATCACAGTTGGGGCCAGGCTCATACAAAGATGTATGGGGGAGCCTCACTGCGACGATTCTTTTTGTCTGCTTATCGTTTGCTTATAGCCCGGATTCGACCCGGATCCAGCCCGGATTCCGTTTGGCTTCAATCCAGGGCAAATACCCGGATCTCTTTTTTTACCATTTTTTTCATGGCATCTGATGCTATGTTCATCATGTCGTGGAAGAAATAAATGCCGTTTTCAGCTTCCCGGACATAGTCGGCTACGGCCTTTCCGCCTTCCATGATCATATAGGTGTAGTAGTTGACCTTCCGTATGCCGTTTTTTACGGCTGTCCGGAATTCGTCGTCGGTCAGACCGGATCCACCGTGCATGACAAGGGGGATGCCGGTTTTTTCTTTGATCAGGGTTACCCGGTCCAGATCAAGGACGGGTTTTGTCAGATAGACACCGTGGCTGGTTCCGAAGGATACGGCCAGGGCGTCGACCCCGGTTTTTTCCACGAATTCCTTAGCCTGATCCGGGTTGGTATAAGCGTCTTCTGTCGAAAGATCTTTATTCTTGCCCGGTTCAATGGCACCGACTTCTGAAGCGTACATGCTGCCTAACTCGGCCTCAACGCCTGCTCCCTTTTGGTGAGCGTAAGCCACGACCCTGGCTGTCAGTGCGGCGTTTTCCTCGAAGGGGAGGGAAGACCCGTCGATCATGACTCCGGTAAAGCCGGCGTCAATGGCTTTTTTACAGCTTTCAAAGCTTTCCCCATGGTCAAAGTGAACACAGACAGGTACTTTTGCTTTCTTTGCAAAATCAACCATCAGAGGGGCCATGATGTCGAAGGGGATAATCTGGCCATGCCCTTCGGCAAATTGAATAATGACCGGATGGTTAAGTTCTTCTGCTGCGCCTGTGATGGCCATCAGGCTTTCGAGGCCGGTACAGTTGAAAGCTCCGATTGCCTGGCCTTTGTTGTCTGCAGTTTCCAGAATCTCTTTTAAAGTGACTAACATGGCAAATGCTCCTTCAAACGATAATAATAATCTGATTCTACTTCTTTTCCCAGTATTCCATCAGGATATTGTTGATCATGGTCCACTCCGCATATTTCTTTTCATAGATGGGGTAGGTGGACTCATCCGGAAGAATAGGATCAAGAACCTTGACGGCCTTTTCGAAAGCATCGTCATAGCTCTTATATACACCGGCGCCGATTCCGGCAGCGATGGCGGAACCCAGAGCTCCTGTTTCTTCACAGTCTACGCCGACGATGGGTACCTGAAGAACATTGGCAAAAATCTGATTCCATACCTTGCTCCTTGCGGTTCCTCCGGTAAGACGGACAACGTCCAGGGGAAGACCGGCATTTTTCAGGATATCAATATGGTATTTATGGATGAAGGCACACCCTACGGCTACAGCGTAGCACATTTCCTCATAGGAGGTGTTCAGATCCAGATTGAGGAAGTGGGCCTTGGTATTGGGATGAAGACTGGGCTGGGCTACGAAGGGGCCGAATACCACGTCACATTTGGCCGGATCTACGCCGGCAATCCACTCATCCAGTACCTTGAAGAAGGAGATTCCGCGCTTTTCTGCTTCTTTCTTGGCCTTGTCGCCCAGTGTTCTGGTGAACCACTCATAGTTGGATCCGGATGCACCGGTGTAGGAGCAGTTGAGATATTCTCCCTTGTAAAGATAAGGCATGTTGGAGGACAGACCGGGAATCATTCTGGTGGAATGGGTCTCGTTGATGGACCAGGAGCCGGCTACTGCGGTATAGACTCCGTCATCTGTAGCTCCGGAACCAACCAGGCAGGCAAGAATATCCATCATTCCGGCACAGACCGGAGTGCCTTCAGCCAGTCCGGTAATCTCTGCGACATCCGCTTTAACTCTTCCCACGATATCGGTGGCTTCGTGGAGCTCCGGCATGCAGTCTTTGAGCTCCTCTATGCCGTAGAGCTCAAAGAGCTCATCGCAATATTCCATGGTCTTGGGATCAAACATGAAGGATCCGCCCCAGCAGTTTAAGTCTGTAGCCAGAACGCCGGTCAGCTTGAACATGATATAGTCTTTGAACATCATGGCACCGCCGATCTTATCATAGGTCTCCCTTTCGTGCTCCTTGTACCAGCGGAGGATGGGTCCGGGCTCACCGGCAAAGAGGGTTCCGAATACCAGATCATTGATTTTGTCATAGGTGCCTTCTTTTTTGTACATGGCAATGATGTCATCAGCACGATGGTCATGGGAGAAACATCCGGGTGCGATGGCTTCTCCGTCTTTACCGACGAATACCAGTCCGTTACCGAAGGATGTCACACCAATACCTTTAATATCTTTTGCGTCAACACCGGATTTTTCGATGGCCGATTTGATGCACACCGTGATATCTTTCCAGAGATTGTCCATATCGAACTCTTCGAATCCCGGACCTCTCTGCTCGAAACGCATGCTGGGAGTGGCAGCTTCGGACATGATTTCGCCGAACTCATCAAAAATAACTACTTTGCTTGACGTGTTTCCTGCATCAATACCAATCAGATAATTTTTCATTTGCTTTCCTCCTTAATAAAATGCATGGCAAATGCATCAAAAGTTAACTCTTTATCTCATCAGCATGCCGCCGGTGGCGTCGATGTTGATTCCGGTCAGATAATCTGCCTTGTTGGATGCCAGGAAGGCCACCGTGTAGGCAACTTCGTCTGCCGTAGCCACCCGACCGATAGGAATCCGGCTGTTGTAATAGTCCCGTTTCTTTGACAGGGCATCCTTGACCATGGGGGTTTCCATCATGCCCGGAGCCACGGAGTTAACGGTGATTCCGAAGCCGGCTACTTCCCTTGCCAGAGATTTGGTAAATGTGACCAGTCCGCCTTTGGAGGCCGCATAGTGGGCATGTCCCGTAGTCGATCCGTGATAGGCTGCCTGGGAGACAATCTGAATAATCTTTCCTTTTCTATCCTCCTCGATCAGATGGTTTACCATCAGTTTGCTAAGGAGGAAAGGAACCTCCAGATTCATGTAAAGAGTTTTGTCAAAGTCTTCAAGTTCCATTTCCCGCACATAGGCTGTCGGCCAGATTCCCGCATTGTTCACCAGGATATCCAGACTACCGAGAGCCTCAAGGCTCCTGGCAAAGAGTTCTTCAGCCACTCCCCTTTGACCCAGATCAGCCGGGATCCCTACTGCAGTAACACCGTAGTCCTCCTGCAGCTTATCCGCGATGCTTTTTGCCAGGTCTTCACTTCTTCCGGAAACGATCACATTAGCTCCCTCACCGGCAAGAATCCTGACGATTGCTTCGCCAAGCCCCTTGGTACTCCCGGTAACCAGTACATTCTTTCCCTTCAGACCATAATCCAATTTTGCCACCTCCAGTCATGAAATAAACTAATCAAACAGCTATCCCGGCCGACTTCTGATTTAACAGAATCCGGGACCTCTATTTTTTAAAAATTATATCACAAAACAAGGCAAGGTATGTTGTTTTTTTTGAAATAATATATAAAAATGGTATGACTTATCTTTGTTTTAGTGATACTATCTAATTAGCAGTATGTTCGTTAAAGAAAGAGCGAGTCTTGAATTTGCAGAAAGAAGGCCAAAATGAACGAAAAGATGGATTCGATCGAAAAAAGAATGAGGAAATACCAGAGTTCACTTATGGTCAGCGGATCCGGTGTCATAGCCCTGACCCTCTGGGCGGCATTGAAAACATTTGTCTTTTTTACTCTCAATGCCGGGCAGGTAATCACCATTATTGCTAAAGAAACCAATATGAACATTAAACTCATATGGGTTCTTTACAGCCTGGCTGTTGCCGTTTTTGTATTACTTCTTTCCGGCTTCCGCTTTTACGTTGGCTTTAGTGCAAATGCAGAAGCCAGAGGAAAAAAGAAGAGTAAGTTTTATCTGATCGTTGCCACGATCATGATTATGCTTCTTCTGGGAAGTATTAAGAATTATTCCAGAGCCTTTTTTCTGGAATCAGCAAGAGAACATACGGATACTACAGTTGCTACATTTCTGCTTGATTGCTTCAGTCTGGTTGCTTTGATTGAAATGCTTGTTTCTTCCATCCTGGTTCGGAGCTGCCGAAAGGAAAGAGACCGGGCTTTAGCAGAGACTTCGCCGGCAGGGTCAGGGGAGAATAATAATCCCCAGGGGCTTCCCGCGGTGTGGGCTGCCCTTGAGCAGGAGAATAAAAGTCCGGAAATATCGGAGTAAAGGAGAGAGAGCATGCAGGAAGATTTTCATTATTATGCGACCTATTGTGCAGCCTTCCTGGCGGGCTATTCTCATGAGGAGAGTCTGGAAATCTGCACAAGCGATGTCTTTGTCGACTTTTGTTCGGAGACTTTTCTCAGTACAGTGAGAGCTCCGTCCTTCGCAGCGACCACACAGACCCAGATTGAACTGGCCAATGTGACGACAGATCCTCCTGGTCTGGCGAATATTACCAGGATATGGGCTTCTTTTCATTTTCTCCCATATGACCTGTTTGCCAAAGGGGATAAGCTGACCAAAAAATATTTGAATAAATATCGCTTGATCTGTAATTCCAACAGCGACCTTCTTGTAGAGACGGTGGAGCTGGCCAGGGGTCAGAGTCTCCCGGCTGCAGGCATTGCCATGCATGTGCTGGCCGACACCTGGGCTCACAAGTATTTTGCAGGAACTCCCTCCCTGGTGATCAACAATACGGATTCTGAATTCTATGAGCTGACGGAGGGGGAAGGGGGATTTGACAGCAGGCGGGTTCGCTTCCGCCACAATCCCGCTGCCGGAGATGACATCGAAAAAGGAATATTTACCAATACCCTCTACCAGGGCAATGAACAATCCGTTATGAATCTGGGTCACGGCCGGGCAGGGCATCTGCCGGATTACAGCTATGTCCGCTACCGTTATCTTCCGGCCTGGGGTAATTACCAGGCCATCCTTAAGGATAATCCTTCGGATTATCTCAAGGCCTTCTGCCAGATGGTCTATGCCCTTCGCTTCCTGAAGGGCCAATATGAAGTGTTTGAGAAACACAGATATGATACAGAGACCGTAAAAGATCTTCGTGAAGAAATATGGGCAATTCTGACAAAACGGCAGCCGGACGGCAGTGCGGACTGGAAAGCACTCGGAGAGAGACTGTCCGGGGAAATAATTCCGGAATACGATATCAACGGGATCAAAGAGGATTATCTGCAAACTGAACCGGAGATGAGAGAGGAAAGCTTTTTAGGAAAATTCATTTCGGCCGCCTCCGCTCAGAAAAGCATGGTGACCAGGCGGATCTGGGAATCCGGGAACCCCCTGGCAGGACATTTTGCTGATGCTTCAGAGAACAGGGAAAGGCAGGCCATCCGGGATAGCCGGGACATGAATGAGCAGACGGGAGAAAAAAGGTGAGTAAAGTACAGAAAATAAGAGATGTCATGATAGGAATCGCCATGATCTTCGGGGCTATCCTCCTCTACCTGGCCCCTATCAACGGATATACTATTGTCATTTTGGTTTTAAGCATATCTTTCATTCTGACGGGCATCCGTCAGCTGGTCTACTATGGAACCATGGCCCGATTCATGGTGGGCGGAAGGTCTATTTTGTACCGGGGAATCATTATTCTGGACATGGGTCTGTTTACAGCGACCTTGTCCAATATCCCGAGAATCTATGTGGTTATTTACCTTGCCGTAATTAATGCCATTTCAGGTCTGATGATCATGGCCAAAGCCATTGAGGGCAGAAACTACGGGGCCGGTTCCTGGAAGTTTGACCTCTTTCGCGGGCTTGTCAGCATGGCCATATGTATTCTCTGTTTTGTTTACATCAGAAATACCACTACGGCAGTCTATATTTACAGTGCAGGTCTGTTCTATTCGGCTGTTACGCGGATTATTTCCGCTTTGAGAAGTTCTGAATTAGTCTATATTCAGTGAGCAGAAGAGTCAGCGGAAAGGGGAGATTCAGATGGATTTTCGCTCCATGTTTACTCCGATTGTCCTGTCTCAGGGGAAAAACTACTTCGCATCCGGCAGAGTACGGGACATCGTGGAGGAAGACAACGGCTTTTATATCACGGTCAGAGACAGTGTGAATCAGTACGTTTCTGTCATTTTAAATGGAAATATATTGTTGGGTATCGGCTGTACCTGCCAGGAGTCGGCGGCAGGGAACCATTGCAAACATGAGGCGGCCTGCCTCTTCTGGCTGGAAAAAAAACTGGGAAGCATCAAGCTCCCTGATCCGGATGAGAAAAAAGAAAAAGAATCCTCTGATGATGGCCGGGCAGAGAATCCGGTTCTCCTGCCTGCACCATCCTCCACAGCCACTGCCCCGCCGGTGGATCCGGCTTCCCTGTCTTCTCTGGAAGCTTTGGCCCAAACAGCACGGCAGGGACGGGAAATCAGGGAAGAAAACCGTTTTTATCCGGGAGATGAAGACTATGAATACTTTGACAGTGACCGGTTTACGGAAGGTCTTCATCTGTCCGACCAGCTTGTGGGGGAAGCCCGCCAGCTGATCAAGAGCAAGGCCTACAAGCCTCTTCGGGTCAATCTCTTTTATGAGAACGGGGATGAAGACGGCAATCTGGTCGGCGAGGCTTTTCTGGACAGCCCGGAAGGGGATTTCAGAAAATGGCAGGCCAATATCCGTTTTGATTCGGACCGGATCACAGATTCCTACTGCAGCAGTATTTCCTGCCATTACCGCTATGACAGAGAGTCCTATCTGGAGCGGACCCTGTGCCGCCACCAGGTGGCGGCTATCCTGATGACCAGGGACTATCTGAAGAAAAATAATCCGGGAGATGCGACCAATTCTTCCGGATTGATGTTTATCAATATGATGAGGGAAGACTCCGGCAATTCAGGGGAAGGAGAATCCGGGTACGACCGGAGTGATACCCTGTCCGCCGGGGACCTGACCCTGAGGCTGGAACCCCTTTTGACAGTGGATGGGGAAGGTCTGTCCGCTTCCATGCGCATGGGAAAAAACCGCCTCTATAAGATAAAAAATATTCCGGAAACCGTGAAGAATATCCGCCTCCACCGCGAGCAGGTTTTTGGGGCAGACACTCTTCTCCAGCTTGGCAGAGAATATATTGATTCCAAATCTCTTCCCTGGCTGGATTGGATGATGACCCTTTCAGATGAAGACCAGCTTCGAAGCCGTGACCATGAAGAAAGGTTCCGAGAACGGAGCCAGACAGCCCGGGAAGCCGGGAAAGAGGCAGAAAAGGTTCTGGCACTCACCGACACGGTGGGACTCTACGGGGAGAAGCTGGAAAACTTTTACCGGATTGCCCTGGAAACCCGGGAAGGAGTGGAAACGATTTTCAAAAGTCCCGGGGAGACAGATTCCGGGGAAGGCGGGAGTGAGGGAAAAACAGGAAAAAAACGGCGCAAAGACAGGCTGATATTTGAAGATGCCAATCCAGGAATGGTGCTGGAGATTCACGCGGACATGGATCCCAAAAAGGATGTCTTCCGCGGTATTGTCCTAAAGGGATCCTGCCCGGTTATTTACCCGGGAAGGAACCAGGCCTTCTATATTGAAGGATCCCGCTTCTGCCGCATGGATGACAGTATGTACAGGGAAATGAAGCCCCTGTTTGAAGTGGGCCGCGGGGGTAAGGTGAAGGTCCGGATCGGCCGGATCCATCTCGGCCGTTTTTACCGGCAGATCCTGCCCAGACTTCGAAGGTATGTGGATATTGCAGAGTACGATTCCGATATCATAGCAGCCCATATCCCGCCGGCCGTGGAATTCCTGACCTGCCTGGACCTGGAGGATAACAGGATTATTGCAAGAGCGGAGAGTATATACGGGGAAAGAAACCATCCCCTGACCGACCTGTTTCTGGAAGAAGAAGGAGAGGTCAGGCTTGCAAGCTACAGGGACAGGGAGGCTGAATGGGAACTGGCCCGCCTTCTATCCCGCTATCTGCCGGAACACTCGACCGATTACCATATTTTTTATTGCGGCCGGAAAGAGGATTCAGTTTATGATTTTCTGAATGAAGGCCTTGCCCGTCTGATGGAGCTTTCGGAAGTCCATATGACCGAGACATTCAAAAGACTGAAGCTGAGGGACCGGATGCGGTTCAGGATGGATGTTTCCGTCGGCAACAATCTGATGGATCTGCGGATTGTCTCGGAGGACCTGTCAAGATCCGACCTTCTGGAACTGCTGGATCAGAAAACCCTGAAAAAGAAATACATCCGGCTGGAGAACGGAGATTATTTTAAAATTGATGAAAATGAGACGGTGGAAGCTCTCCGCCAGCTCATGGATAATCTGGAAGTTACACCCCGGGAATTCGTTGAAGGAAAGATGCATATTCCTGCCTACCGGGCCCTCTACCTGGAGAAAATGGCAGACCAGTCCCTGGATCTCTATCTTAACAGAGATGAACATTTTAAAGAATTGGTCAGGGACTTCAAAACCATTGAAGAATCCGATTTTGCCCTGCCTCCTTCTCTTAAAGAAATCCTGAGGAAATACCAGAAGACCGGTTATCGCTGGATGCGGACCCTGGATGCCAATGCCTTCGGAGGAATCCTGGCCGACGACATGGGTCTGGGAAAAACCCTGCAGGCCATCACACTTCTTCTGGCAGACAAGCTTGAGAACATGGAAAGAAGTGAGGAAGAACCGGAGACGACCCTGATTGTGTGTCCTGCCTCCCTGGTTTACAACTGGGAGGAAGAGCTGATGCGGTTTGCTCCCCAGCTGATCACCCGCCTTCTGGTAGGGACCCGGGAGGAGAGGAAGAAGCAGATTGAGGACTACAAAGATGTGGATGTGCTGATCACTTCCTATGACCTCCTCCGCCGGGATATCGATCTCTACGAAGAATGCCTCTTCCGCTTTATCATAGCCGATGAGGCCCAGTACATTAAGAACCCGGGGACGGCAGCGGCCAAATCCATCAAGATCCTGCGGGGAGTTACCCGCTTTGCCCTGACCGGCACTCCCATCGAAAACCGCCTGTCTGAGCTGTGGTCTATCTTTGATTTCCTCATGCCGGGCTTCCTCTATGATTACGCCAGCTTCCGGGATATGATCGAGATCCCGGTCACCCGCTGCCATGATGAGAAGGCAGCTGAGATGCTCAAGCGAATGGTTACCCCCTTTATCCTGCGCAGGATGAAAGAGGACGTTTTATCCGACCTGCCCGAAAAGATGGAAGAGAAACTGACGGTCCCCATGGGAGAGGCTCAGCAGCACCTTTACGATGGTCAGGCCCTGAAGATTCTGGAATCTCTCCAGGGACAGACCAGCCAGGAGTTTTCCAAAAACCGGATCCGGATTCTTGCAGACCTCATGAGACTTCGTCAGATTTGCTGTGATCCGGCCCTCTGTTTCGAAGATTATGACCAGGGCAGTGCCAAGAGAGAGGTCTGCATGGAACTGATCCGCAGCCTGGCAGAAGGCGGCCATAAAGCCCTGGTATTCTCCCAGTTTACCTCCATGCTCGATCTTCTGGAGCATGACCTTGAAGAAGCAAAAATACCCTGGTATAAAATTACGGGTTCGGTGAGTAAAGCAAAAAGGATGGAACTGGTCAAGGCCTTTAACCGGGACGATACACCGGTCTTCCTTATCTCACTCAAGGCCGGAGGCACCGGCTTAAATCTCACCGGAGCGGATGTCGTAATCCACTATGATCCCTGGTGGAATACAGCGGCCGAAGACCAGGCCACAGACAGAACCCACAGGATCGGCCAGACCCGGCCGGTCAATGTCTACCGGCTGATCGCAAAAGGATCCATCGAAGAGAGAATCATGGACCTTCAGCGGTCTAAAAAGAAGCTGGCTGATCTGGTCATGGCGGCCGAGGAGACGGGAAGCACCATGCTTGACCGGGAAGACCTGCTCCGTCTTCTGGAGGAACAGGAGGAATTTATGCAGGCATAAGGCCCTTTTTATGTCGTTTTATAGTTTTCACTTTCCCTAAGATTGGACAAGAACTATTGACGTATGGTATACCATATAATATAATAGCCTTTGTGTTATGGCTTCCCGCAGGAGCTCTGCCGGAAGCCATTTCCATGTTCATAGGGAAGGCAATTTTTGCGGAACTTTTGGAGGAATCATTATGCCCAGGGGAAATCCCAACAGACAGACAATATCGACAGAAAAATATCAGAAAAAAGCTGGTTACCGGGCCAAAACCTTTAAAATCAAGGGAGATATCGGAGACCGGTTTGCCATGGCCTGCCGGTCTGCCGGAGTGAGCCAGTCCGCAAAAATTACAGAGTTGATGCAGAAGTTTATTGATCAGGTTTATCCGGGTTAATCCCCGGATTTGCCACGGCAAAGATTCAAGTGCGTGATGAAAATGACTTTAAATGACATATTATTTCCCCATCTTGGGATCTGGTTCCATAATGTGGGATCCTACATATCCATCGGCGGCTTCCGAATCATGTACTACGGCATCATCATCGCCTGTGCCTTTATGCTGGGCATGCTGATATCCGCCCGCTATGCAAAAAGTATCGGAATGGACCCGGATCTGGTCGTTGACTTCGTTCTGGTCATGGTCATCCCTGCTATTATGGGTGCCCGGGCCTATTATGTGATCTTTTCCTGGGACCACTATAAGGGAAATATAAAGGAGATCCTCAACCTTCGTCATGGAGGTCTGGGAATCGTGGGCGGTGTAATGGCTGCCTTTATCGTCCTCATTATATATTGCAGGGTACGCAAGCTCCGGCTTCCTCTCATGTTGGATGTCATAACCATGGGTCTGCTGACAGGGCAGATTCTGGGCCGCTGGGGTAATTTTTTCAACAGAGAAGCTTTCGGGGGCTACACGGACAATCTGCTGGCCATGCAGATCCCTCTGGAGTATTTTCAGGCTAACGGGAGGATGGGCGACCTTCAGACCGGAGCTATCCTGGAACATCTGGTGGAGAAGACAGTCGGAGGCCAGACCGTGAACCTTGTCCAGGTTCACCCTACCTTTCTGTATGAGGGACTTTGGAATCTGATGCTTCTGATCCTTGTCTTCGCCTGGCGAAAACATAAAAAGTATGACGGGGAGCTTTTTACCCTCTATATGCTCGGATACGGAACCGGCCGTTTTCTGATCGAAAGTCTGAGAACAGACCAGCTTCAGATTGGAAAAACCGGGATTGCTGCTACCCAGGTGGTATGTATCCTTTTGGTGGCCGGAGGCCTGATCTGGGAGATTCTTATGAGACGGAAGGGCTCCGCAGCTGGCGGAGAATGACCCTGAAAAGGATCCTGAATAAGCCTCGGATGCACTTTGATCAAAAAACAGATTGTAATAATAAAAAGGACCCTGAGAAAGACCAGCATGAAGCGGACAGTGAAATGGCTGAGGATAAGGCACCGGCCTTTGCCCGCCGGGCATAAGAGACCGGCCGGCCATGACAGTCCGGAATGAAAGATACAAAAGAGAGGATTCAATGATATGAATGTGGCAGTTATTCTGGCCGGAGGAGTCGGAAACCGGGTGGGAGCCGGCATACCCAAACAGTTTGTGGAGGTGCTCGGCAAACCGGTTCTGGCTTACACGGTTGAGAAGTTTCAGAATCATCCCATGATTGACGCGGTGGAGATCGTCTGTATCCATTCCTACATTCCCTACATGGAGGAAATGAGAGAGAAATACGGTCTGGACAAGATGCGGTGGATTGCCGAGGGAGGAGCGACCTTCCAGGAATCCGTCATGAATGGCATCGTCTACCTTGAGGATAAAATAGAAGATGATGATATCGTCCTGGTTCACTTTGCAGCAAATCCCTTTGTTGAGGAGGAGATCATCACGGATGCCATAGAAGTCTGCCGGCAGAAGGGAAATGCCATCTCCACAACGCCATTTTACATTTTAAGCGGTCTCAAGGACGACGAGACCAAGAGCAGCACCTGGATTGACCGGGACACCATCGCCGTCATGAATGCTCCCCATGCCTTCCGATACGCCTATATCCGTGATCTCTATAAAGAGGCGGTAAGAACCGGGGCCATCGACAAGGTGGAGCCCCACACTACCACCCTCATGTGGTATATGGGACAGACTGTTTATTTTTCCAAAGGGTCCCAGACCAACCTGAAGATAACCACCAAAGAAGACCTTGATCTGTTCGAAGGCTATGTCCTGATGAAAGAGAAAAGGAAAAGAGAAGCTGAGGAACAAGCCTGACACGGAGTGATAAAAGATTATGGCACGAAGAGAAATGACAGCTACACAGAAGCATTTGCTGAAGCTGGTTCTGGAGATCGATGCGATCTGCAGAAAGTATGATATAGAATATTTTGTGGATTACGGGACGACCCTGGGAGCTATCCGACATGAAGGCTTTATCCCCTGGGATGACGATGTGGATATCTCCATGACCGAGGACAATTACCATAAGTGGGTGGAAGCCTGCAAAAAAGAGCTGGACCCCCAAAAGAGGGCTTACTGCGATGTCAGGCTGGACCGGGAATTTCCCACCGTCTTCGGCCGCTATATAGATCTGGAGTCCGCCAGGGTGGGGCAGAAGTCCGAGTTCTGGAAACCCATCTGCGGTCAGTGTATCGATGTCTTTTATCTGATGGAGCTTCCCGGGGACCCGGTCAGGAAGCAGGAAGCCATCGACCTGTATTTTGCCTATGATGAGTATTCCAATTCCAGTTACCGCCACGTCTACATGAAGACGGAAGCATGGATGCGGCTCTACAATGAATTTCTGGAGGAAGAAAAGAAGATCGGTAAGGAAGCCGTTCTGCAGAAACTGGAAAAGAAGATTTTCGACCGACACTATGATGACTGTGATACCTATATGGTTTCATCGGCCAGAAAGATCGGGCCGCCCTCATTTGCACCGAAATTCGTTTATGATTCTGTCTACTATGCGGATTTTGAGGGCCACAAGATTCCCATTTCCGGCCATTATGTTGAGCTGCTGCAGAACTACTATGGGGATGATTTCGATATTTTGCCTGACCATAAGAAGAGGCATTCACCCCAGTCCCATTCCAACCTGGGCTGCCAGGTGTATGTATCCGATTACATGAGGCTGATCGACAAGGACCAGCTCCTCAAGGAGAGACAGGAGTTCAAGCATCTGGCTGTCCGTGAAGGTTACTGGAGAACCCGTACCACCCTTGATTTTGTGGATAAACTTGGGGCTTACCTGGAGCTCAAGATCCGGGGGAGGATCCGGAAGGAAAAACTGGACATCGCCTCCATGATGAATCCCGGGGATCCGGATCAGCTTGCAGCCCTCTACAGACTTTTTGAAAAATACTACGAATACCAGATGGGGGTTCCCAAAGTCTGGGAAGGCTATGTGGACATCGGGGATGATCTGGTGGAGGCAGCTTTATTTGCCCTCTTCTACCATAAAAATGATTACCGGTCCGCCATGAAGATCATGAACATCCGGGAGATCAATCAACATCCGGATACGGACAGAATCCGGGCTTTCAAGGATATGGTGATCCGGGTTCGCAAGGTCAAGGCCGAACAGATTTACGGTCATTATGAAAATGGCATCGCCCTTGCCGAGGAGGGGCTGGGCCTCTATCCGGATTGCCGGGAACTTCTGATCCGCAAGGAGATGATGAAGCTTGAGATGGCCGGAAAAGATGAGGACAAGATTGGAGAAGTCGAGGGTCGGATCCGGGACCTGCTCGAAAGGTTTCCGGAGGATGACCTGTGCATGAAAACCCTGGGCGATATCGCATGGCTCCGGGGAAACAAGGAAGAAGCTGACAAATACTATGACTGGGTGATGAAGAAATCCCTGAACGGACTGCTTCATCTTGACATTACAAAAAAGCGGGAGAAGAACCATGACTGATGTACAAAAAAGGCTGATGGAACTGATGGATGACATCGAAAAGATCTGCCGGAAGTGTAACCTTCATTATGTTTTGTTCGGGAGAACGGCGATCCTGGCAAAGAATGCGGGAAAGTTTGTCGATGATCAGTACGATTTTGACATCATGATGCCTCTGGCCCATGCCATGGTCCTGAAGAATTATACAGAGAAAAATCTGAAGAAAACCAGAGCCGTGGAATCCTGGTACGACAATCCCTGCCTTAAGCAGATGATCTTTCGCTTTGTCGACAAACAGAGTACTCTTTGGGATGATGTGGCAGGTCACTACTATTCCAAACCCGGCGTGGCGATAACTATCTTCGTTACCCGGACACAGACTTTAAACGGAAAAGTCTTCGGGGCGGAAAGATATATGATGGCCAAAAACAATAACGGAGGCAAGCTTCCCTACTCGGTCTTCCAATTAAAAAAAATGGAGAAGGCTGTGAAAGAAGATCCGGTAAAAGCAGCTCTGGATTATAATGAGCCGCATATAGAACAGATTGCCCGCAACACAGGAGGACTCCGCTGGGGCTACCTCAGGTCTCTTTACATGTCCGACGGGAAAATCCTCAAGTGGGTCATGGATAAGAACCTGGCCGGCGGGAAGAATGACGGAAGCCCGAACTACTATATGAACCGGAGAGGCCGTTGGCGTGTGTTCCCCGAAGATCTTTTCGATCATCCGGAGAAGATACCCTTTGAAAATCTAACACTTAGAAATTCCGCCCGTTATAGCGAATTCATGGAGAAGCTGTACGGAGCGGACTGGGAGAGCCTGGGGATCATGAACTATGCCAGCGGTGACCGGATCAGGGTAATCTCAGATTGTGATCTTCCCTATGAGGACTTTGTGGCCGCAGCGGAAAAACGCGGCAGGCCCATGAAGACCATGATGGCTGAGGTGACAGCTTTTAATGTCTGGAAGAACCGGGAATTCCGTCCCATGGAGGAGAAGGTGAATCACACCTTTGCCCGGGTCAGGCGAAGCGTGGACCGGATCGATGTCTGGTACAAGCTAAAGGGCAAAAGAAAGCAGCTTAAAGAAGCCGCAGGGAAAGGCGACACCAAAAAGCTGGCTGCCCTTCTAAATGAATATCTTAACAAGACCAATTATTATTATTCACAGGAAATCGGTTTCTACATCGACGAAGAACTCTTTTCCTATGCCAGACAGGTTTGGGAATCCCAGGGAAAAAAAGATTATGCGTCCCGGGTCCTGGATCTTGTCCCGGACTTGTATAAGGAAGAAGACGTGGAGACCTATCTCAAGAAAAAAGGTGCTATTTAAAGGGTTTTTACTTGCTTTACATTATTCACTGTGCTATAACAAAGTGAGAATTGTGATGCATGGAGGTTAAATCATGAAACGATTTTGGAAAGACCTGACCGGACATTACCGCTATGCGATTTATGCCGCGCAGTCAGAGCTGAAAGCAGAAGTTGCCAGTTCCTATCTGAACTGGATATGGTGGGTGTTGGAGCCGTTTTGTTTTATGCTGATCTACGCATTTGTATTCGGCTATGCATTCGGCATCAGAGAACAGTATTTTCCTGTATTTATTTTCGTAGGTCTTACAGGCTGGGATTTCTTCCAGCGGAACATCAACCAGAGTGTTAAGATCCTGAAGTCCAACAGGGCGATCGTGACCAAGGTGTATATGCCGAAATTTGTTTTGCTGATTTCAAGAATGATGTTCAACGGATATAAGATGTTGATATCTTTTGGCATCGTTGCAGGCATGCTGGTCTTTTTCCAGGTTCCTGTATCCTGGAAACTGATCTACATCATACCGATCCTGATCGTTATGTTTGTTTTCACTTTCGGCTTTATGCTCTTTTTAATGCATTACGGAGTCTATGTCCGTGACCTGGTCAATGTGACAACCATCGTATTGCGTATGATGTTCTATATGACCGGTATTTTCTACAATATCGAGACAAGACTTCCTGCCAACCTGGTAGGACCCCTGCTTCATTTTAATCCCATGGCCCTTGTCCTTTCCAGCTTGAGGAATTGTATTCTGCACGATACGACACCGGACTTCAAATGGCTGGGAATCTGGTTCGTGATCGGACTTATTATATCCATTCTGGGTGTACGTAAAGTCTACAAGAATGAGAATAGTTATGTGAAGGTGATCTGATGGAAAAAAATATCAATACAAAGGAATATGTTGCCGAACCCGACCGGGAACTTGATGAGAAGAAAGAAGCTTTTGATTTTTCCGGCAGAAAAAGCGCGATCAGTGTTCGAAATGTCTGCATTGACTATCGAACCATCCAGGTTGCCTCCATAAGAGAAACCCTATTTAATCCGGATAAAAAATCAAATGAAATCTTCCACGCAGTAAAGAATGTATCATTTGAAGTACCAGAAGGACAGATTCTCGGAATCACAGGGAAAAACGGCAGCGGGAAATCAACCATGCTTCGAGCCATAGCCGGAATATTCTCAGCCGACAGCGGCGAAATCGACCTTCACGGTCACACCCTGTCCCTGTTATCCATCGGCGTAGGCTTCAAGCCGGACCTGACAGGACGGGAGAATATCATCCTTTCCGGCATGCTTTTAGGATTTGACAAAAAAACAATCCTGGATAAGATGGAAGAGATCATCGACTTCGCAGGAATCGACGACTTTATCGACAAGCCTGTAAGAACCTACTCAAGCGGTATGTATTCCAAACTGGCCTTCTCCATCACAGCAGTACTGGAAACAGAGATTATGCTGATCGATGAGGTCCTGAGTGTCGGTGACCAGAAATTCAAAAAGAAAAGCTACCACAAGATGAAAGAACTCATCTCCAAGAGAGACAGAACCGTGGTAATCGTATCCCACAGTATGTCAACCCTGGAGGACCTGTGTGACCAGATCATCTGGCTCCACGGCGGCGAGATCGTCATGTATGATACACCGGACGTAGTACTGCCGGTATATAAAGACTTTATGAGATAATAAGCTTAAAAAAAGCGGGCAATTGCCCGCTTTTTTTTATTGGTGGGACAGTGGGGACGTTTCATATTGTCCCACTTTGTATCTGTTTTAACAAAGTGGGACAATATGAAACGTCCCCACTGTCCCACCTGCATCAGTAAAGAAAATGTAAGAATTTCGTATTGCATTCTTTTTTGTTATCATATAAAATGACTTTGTGGAGTAAAGTGTCGTTTTGTGGATGAAAAGTGGTGGAAAAACCCACTTTTGTGGAAGCAGGTGAGGGAGAGTGTTTCAGGGTGAATACAAACATGGCCTTGATGCCAAGGGAAGACTCATTCTCCCGGTTCGGATCCGGGAGGAGCTGGGTCCCAGGTTTATTCTGACCAAGGGACTGGACGGCTGTCTCTATATTTTTTCCCCGGATTCCTGGGAAAGATTTTCCGGGAAATTGAATAACCTTTCCACTTCGTCGAGGGATGCCAGGAGACTGATCCGGTTTTTCATCGGCGGTTCCATAGAGTGTGAGGCGGACAAGCAGGGACGTTTTCTGATTCCCCCTGTCCTCCGCGAATTTGCTTCCATTGATAAGGATGTTACCGTGCTGGGTGTTATGGACCGGATCGAATTGTGGTCCACAGGCCGCTACGAGTCCTATCAGAGTGATAATGAAGAGTCCATAGAAGATATTGCCGGTGGATTGGATTTCTGATCCGGCCGGATGATAAAGATAGAAGGCCGGACAGACGGCCCGGTTACTATTATGCAGGAATTTAAACATATATCCATCATGCCGGAGGAGGTAATCCGGAGCCTGAATATCGATCCGGAAGGAATCTACGTGGACGGAACCCTGGGAGGAGGGGGACATGCCCTGCTGGTGGCGGAAAAACTGACCGGACAGGGTCGTCTGATTGGAATCGATCAGGATGGAGATGCCATTGAGGCAGCTTCCGGGCGATTGAAAGATTATTCCGACCGGGTGGAGATCGTAAGGGATAATTATTCTTCCATGAGAAGAATTCTTGAGGAACGTTCCATAAAAAAAGTAAATGGCATACTCCTTGATCTGGGAGTATCTTCCTGGCAGCTTGACCAGGGCGGGAGGGGTTTTTCCTACAGGGAAGATGCCCCTCTTGACATGAGGATGGACCAGCGTCAGGAAATGACTGCCGGAGATATTGTGAACAGCTACAGTGAAAAGGATCTTTTCCGGGTTATAAAAAATTATGGTGAGGATCCTTTTGCAAAGAACATTGCCAAGCATATTGTTATGGCCAGAAAAGAGAAGGCCATTGAAAGCACCGGTCAGCTGGTGGATATTATCAAAGCGGCCATTCCGGCCAGGGTGCGAAAAGGGGGAGGACACCCGGCCAAGAGGACTTTTCAGGCTCTACGCATTGAGCTTAATCAGGAGCTTGAAGTTCTCAGGCTTTCTCTGGAAGATATGATTGATCTCCTGGAGGATGGAGGAAGATTATGTATCATCACTTTCCATTCCCTGGAGGACCGCCTGGTAAAGAAAACTTTCCGGTCCTGCGAAAATCCCTGTATCTGTCCGCCGGACTTCCCCATATGTACCTGCGGAAGAGTCTCCAAAGGGAAAGTAATAACCCGAAAACCCATCCTGCCTTCCCGGGAAGAACTTGAAAACAACAGCCGGGCGAAGAGTGCAAAACTCAGAGTGTTTGAGCGGAGGAATCAGCATGAAAGCCTTTCAAAGTACGAATGAACGATATGATTATATATTTGGCAGCACAGCGCGTAAGCTGGAAGTTCCT
>CADBME010000138.1 GCA_902795715.1 uncultured Lachnospiraceae bacterium
CTGCCGCATCTTTTTCAGCCTTTTCGACCTTCTTGTCTGCCGCATCTTTTTCAGCCTTTTCGACCTTCTTGTCTGCCGCATCTTTTTCAGCTTTTTCGGCCTTTTCATCTGCCCCATCTTTTTCCGTCTTTTCGACCTTGCTGTCCATTTCATTATCGGAAGATTCGTTTTTGGCTGCTTTCTTCCTGCGGCCGAATATTTTCTTTCTCTCGGCCCGTCGTTTTCTTCTCATTTCACCGCTTTCCGGCGGGACATCTCCGCCGCCGGCCTCTTTGTCTGCTTCGGGTGTGAAGTCAGAGCTTTCCATCTCATCCTCAAGCATGTTGTAGCTTATGTTGGTGACATTGGGATTCTTTTTGGCCACACGAATTTTCGGTACGGCTTTCACATAATAGATGTAGTCGTCATCCTCAAATGATGTCCTTTCCATCCGGGAGACATCTCCGATCCCCCTGAAAAACTGGATGATGGTACAGATTACAATAGAGAGAATGGCGCCCAGAAAAATCCTCCATATGGCATAATCCAGCTCGAAAATATACCGGCCGCAAAGGAGAAGAAATACCAGTGCAGCATTTCCGACAGTGACTGAAAAGAGCCAGGCCAGCTCATAAAAGAGATGGTAGAGGAGGGATGTGATGAAGATGACCAGAGCAAAGGTCACCAGAAGAACCAGCATTCTCCGGTCGATAATCATCAGGTTCACCACCCGGGACAGACCGGTCCCCATATCCGTCTGGGAAGAATTGATGAGGAGGCTGCTGGCATCCCCCGTATATAACATCATATAGTAAATCAGAGTTCCGAAGACCGCAGGAAAAATACCGGAGAAACCGACAGTAATCCCCAGGATCACGGGAATCAGATACTCCATGTGCAGATAGAATAAAACCGGAATCACAATCGTGATGCATCCGGCCCTGGGGTCCATCCTCACGTAAGTCAGAAGGCAGATCATAAACAGAAGTACGAAACCCAGACACATATCAGGAGAAATCTGAAGCAGATTGTATGCGATCAGTGCCGACCCGCTGAAATACAGGAAGGACATAGGCAGAAAGGCCTGAACAAAAGATATGACCAACATGACCACAAGCAGTTTGGTCTCTCCGCTGTGAAAGATGCTCTGGGTCAGAAAAAGTACTGCAAAAGACAGCAGGACTTTAAGCATGGGCCGGAGAACATCTTCTTTATTCTGATAAAACCTGATCAACGATTCTTTCAAATTTAAAAGTGCAACCATATTTTTACATTCCTTCTTTCAGGGCTTATCCCTGTGTGCCGGGGCCTTTTTCCTTCTGAATATTCTTTTTCAATATATAGAGGTCACGGTCGTAATGTCGGATATTCCTTCTCATTTTTTCATATCTTTTTCTGTAATGTTTCCTTGCAAAAATAAAATGAATAAGGAAAAGCACAGCATAGATTCCCAGAATATAGATCAGATAGGTCCGGTAGGGAAAACTGAATCCTTTTGTCGATATCTCGGAGTAGAAACGGAAACTATATAAAAATACAGCAAGAATATAGGCAAGTGTCACGGCAATGGAACTCTCGAGAACCTTCATGTTCACATATACCCTGGGACTGTAACGGTTGATTTTAAAATCTTCCCTGCCTTCTTTATTTTCGTAGACCGATAACCGGGTCATTAATCTCACATTTTTTTCATTAATCATAAAAACCGCCTTGAAAATCTATCTGTTTTTCAATCAAACTTAAGTATAACATGTTCAGAGGAAGATGTAAAACAGCAAAAGAAAAGCTGCGGAACCAACCAAATTCCCGCAGCTTTTTGATTCTTCTTGCTTTCCCGGTTAGTCCGTGTCCGCATTTTATTCCTCTTCATGCATAATTTCAAGGATAACAAATTCTTCTATTGTACCATCAGGTGTTTCCACCGTGACTCTGTCATCCTTTTTGTGTCCCAGGAGGGCTTTCCCCACGGGGGATTCATTGGAAATCTTTCCTTCGAGCAGATTGGCCTCCGTGGAACCTACGATTTTGTAGAGTTCTTCTTCGTCGCTGCTCACATCAAAAAACCGTACCGTACTGCCAATGCCTACCGTATCTTTATCAATCACGGACTCATCGATGATCTCGGCATTCTTGATGATTTCTTCGATTTCCTCAATGCGGGCCTCCATGGCACGCTGCTCCTCTTTGGCCGCATCGTATTCCGCATTCTCGGAAAGGTCGCCCTGCTCTCTGGCTTCCTTAATCTTCTGCGCAATCATTTTCCTGCCGATTCCTTTCAGCTCCTGAAGCTCGTCCTCAAGTGCGCGAAGGCCTCCGGCGGTCAGAATTCGTTTTTTCTCCTCCACTCCTGCTACACCTCTTTCTATCCTTGTTTCCATAACTGTCACTTAGATTTTACAAGGCTTGGCTGTAACTGCGTCCCAACTCCGGGACTTCCATGTCCAAGTCCCTGATGTCCCTCTTCTACAGCTTTGCCACACATCGGTTCATTATAATGGAATTCGCATCCCATGTCAATCACGGTTTATCAGGTCTTCAAGCTGGTCAAGGGTTTCCACCTGATTTACAGCCTGTCTCAGTCTGGCCGATCCTCTCATGCCGGCAGTATACCAGGCGGTATGCTTTCTCATTTCCCGGATTCCGGTATACTGGCCTTTCATTTCTACAAGAATCCGGGCGTGACGAAGAACCATGTCCCGGATTTCCCGGGGTCCGGGTCTGTCCGGTATCTTTTCTTCCCTGAGAGCTGCATGGATTTCCCGGAATATCCAGGGATTTCCCCTTGCTCCTCTGGCCACCATGACTCCATCACATCCTGTCGCTTCTTTCATCCTCAGGGCGTCCTCCCCGGAGAAAATATCGCCGTTTCCTATCACCGGTATATGGACGGCTTCCTTTACCCTGCGGATGATGTCCCAGTCCGCTTTCCCACTGTAGTATTGTTCCCGGGTTCTGCCGTGGATTGTGATCACGGAAGCCCCGCTTTCCTCCATGGCTTTGGCAAAGGAAACCGCATTCACATGTTCCGGGTCAAAGCCCTTGCGGAACTTGACCGTAACCGGTATATGGATGCGGTCACAGATGGCAGCTACAATAGCCGAGGCCAGGCCGGGGTCTTTCATCAGAGCGGATCCTTCCCGGTTATTGACCACTTTGGGAACGGGACATCCCATATTGATGTCTACAAAAGCAAAGCCTTTTTCTTCAAGTTCCGCAGCCATATCTGCCATAAGCAGGGGATCCGATCCGAAAATCTGGACGCCGATCGGCCTTTCCTCTTCCTCATAATACAAAAGAGGCAGGGTGTTCCGGTTTTTGTACCAGAGAGCCTTGGCGCTGATCATCTCCGTTACCAGACCGGATGCCCCAAACTCCTTGCACAGACTTCGGAAACAGTGGTCAGTCACCCCGGCCATGGGCCCCAGAATCACGGGAAATGACTCCCCATAGATCTTTTCCAGTAGTTTACTTTTGTTTTTCATAGACAATCTGGAGTCCTTTCAGTGTCAGGTTAGGATCATAATAATCGATGGCATCAGTCTCCTCGGCAATCATCTTGCCCAGTCCGCCGGTTGCGACCACCTTGCAATCCGGGCACCTGCTCTCCTCCTTCATTTTCCGGATGATGTACTCTGTCTGTCCGATATATCCGAATACCAGGCCGGCCTGCATGCTTGTCACAGTGTCCCGGGCCATGATGCTTTTGGGTTTGCTGATCTCGATTTCCGGAAGCTTGGCCGCATGCTGCCAGAGGGCATTGGCGGATGTCCGGATGCCCGGGGAGGTCACCCCGCCTGCGAATTCTCCCTTGTCATTCACAAAATCGTATGTGGTGGCTGTTCCAAAATCCACCACGATCACCGGACCGCCGTAAATCTCATAGCCGGCTACCACGTCCACGATCCGGTCAGCGCCGGTCTCCTTGGGATTAGATGATTTGATCTTGATGCCGGTCCGGATGCCCGGGCCCACAAGAATAGGCTTGAGGCCGAAATATTTTATAATGGCACTATTAAAAGAATGCATGACAGCCGGAACCACAGAGGCAATGATAACCGCGTCCATCTTCTCTGCGTCAAAGCCCTTATACTGCAGAGTATTCAGAAGAAATACCCCGTACTCATCCGATGTCCGGGGTATTCTTGTGGTCATGCGAAATGTGTCGAGGAGTATTTTCCCTTCAAAAATTCCCAAAGTAAAATTGGTATTGCCTATATCTATTGCCAGTAACATAATTCTCCTTCTTTCTGTCTCTTTCCTTTTCTATCCGATCCGCTCTTTCCAGCCGATTACTTCTTTCCCTCCAGAAAAAAGACGCGGTAATAGGTTTCCAGACTTTCCAGCAGATCTTTTTTATCCGTCCGGATCTGTTTAATCTTCAGATCGCTCCCGATTTCGTCAAAGAGGAAATCCTTGTCATCGGCTTCCACCGCCATAAGAAGGTTTCCGGTGGGATCAAATTCCAGGCGGAGGATACCGCCCACCTCTTCTGTAAAAAGGACACACATGATCTGGAGTTCTTTGCGGACCTCTTCCGGCAGACTGTTAAAGTCCGGGTTGAAATAAAAGACTTTCTGATAGCTGCTTGATCCGCATAAAATTCTATTCTTACACATATCCATAAAGCCCCCTGACCGATACTTCCCCGGCACAGACCGCCCGGATTTCTCCTGCAGGATCTTTTACCAGGAGTTCACCGCGATCATTGATCCCTTCGGCTGTGCCTGTCATCTCCACTGATCCTGCCGGACCCAGCAGCCGAACCTGACGGCCGGCATTGATCAGCCGGTCATTGTAAGACTGAGCCAGGAAAGACAGGTCTCTCTTTTGAAGGAATACCGGATAAATATCATTGAATTCCATCATAAAATCTCTGAGAAATTCTCCCCGGTTGACCTTCTGTCCGGATTCCGAAAAAACAGACCCGGCCATATCCCGGATCTCCGGGTCGAATTCGGTCCGGTTGAGATTGGCCCCGATTCCGGCAACCACATATTGGATCTGGTTGAGCTCCGTGCTCATTTCCGTGAGGATTCCGCATATTTTTTTATCATGAAGCACTATATCATTGGGCCATTTGATAAAGCACTTTTCCTTTGCGTATTTTTCCATGGTGAGAACCATGGCATAGGCACACACAAGAGTAATCATGGAAGTGGATTCCATGGGAATCTCCGGCCGCAGCAGAATGGAAAAGAAAAGGTCTTTTCCTCCGGGAGACTGCCATCTTCTCCCCCGCCTTCCCTTTCCCCGGGTCTGGACTTCCGCCACATAGAGACTCCGGTCCGGGGCACCATCGAGGGCGCATCGTTTGGCTTCCTCATTGGTGGAATCGATGGTCTCGTAGCATGCCAGATTACCGGAAAGGTGAGGTCCGACCAGACCGGACAGGCGCTCTATGCTAAGGACATCCGGGCTTGTAAGAAGCCTGTAACCCTTTCGGGTCACAGACTCCAATTCATAGCCATCTTCTCTTAAAGCTTTAATATGTTTCCACACCGCTGTCCTGGAGATGCCAAGCTCCTCGGAGATGGCCTGTCCGGATACAAAGCCCGGCTCCTGCAGCAGTTTCAGGATTTTTTCTTTCATATTTTTCGGAACCTTTCCCTGTCAGTTCCCAAGGGTAGCGACCATGACTGCCTTGATGGAGTGCATGCGATTTTCCGCCTCATCAAAAACCACTGACTTGTCCGACCGGAAGACTTCATCATCCACCTCACGTATGTCCAGGCCCAGTCTGTCACGCAAATCACGGGCTACACTGGTTCGAAAATCATGGTAGGCCGGCAGGCAGTGCATGAAGAGGCACTGGTCATTCCCTGTATCCTTCATCATCTTTGTGGTAACCTTGTAAGGCTTCAAGGCATTAACCCGGACAGGATAAAGGTCTTCGGATTCTCCCATGCTGACCCAGATATCCGTATAGATCACATCGGAGCCTCTTACATCCTCCGGGTCATGAGAAACCGTAATCGAGGCACCGCTCTCACGGGCAAAAGCCAGGGCGGTCTCAAGTACTTCCGGATCACAGACAGTCTCTTCAGGGCCAACAGCCTTGAAAGTCATCCCCATGATGGCTGACCCGTACATGAGGGCATACATGACGTTATCAGAAAGATCTCCCACAAAGGTCAGATTCATCTGCTCCAGAGGCTTGTCAATGTGTTCCTCCATGGTCATAAAATCCGCCAGAACCTGGGTGGGATGGTCTGTGTCCGTAAGTCCGTTCCAGACAGGAACACCGGAATATCTGGCTAACTCTTCCACCACATCCTGTCCGTATCCCCGGTATTCAATTCCATCATACATTCTTCCAAAAACTCTGGCAGAATCCTCCAGGGATTCTTTTTTATTCATATGAGAGTTGGAGAGATAGGTCACATGGGCCCCTTCATCACAAGCTCCCACTTCAAAAGAACATCGGGTTCTGGTGGATGATTTGTCAAATATCAGAACAATATTTTTACCCTTCAAAGAAGATCCGGTAATCCCCTTCTTTTTCTTAGCCTTCAACTCATGGGCAAGATCCAGTAAATATCGGATCTCTTCCCTGCTGAAGTCC
>CADBME010000139.1 GCA_902795715.1 uncultured Lachnospiraceae bacterium
AATTATCTGGGCTACGATTATGATCCGGCCGGCTTTACCATTCACAGGCTGGAAACCTACATGGAGCGAGATGGGCAGCTCCGGCCTTTGGACGCTGCAGGATGGGAAGTGACAAAGCCCGTAATGCCTGCAGAAGAGTCAAAATAAACTAAAAAAGGAGAGTGAAACTTTGGCAGACGGCAGAGTAGTAATTACTGTACGGGAAAATGCAGTCTGTTACGGATACTTTATGGATAATCAGCCCCTTGAGCTCTACGCGGAGCCGCGGGAGCAGGGGAGTATGCTGGGGAATGTATATGCAGCCCGGGTAGAGAAGGTGGCCAACGGGATTAATGGCGCTTTTCTGGAGCTGGAAAAGGGTGTCAAGGCCTATTATCCGCTGTCGGGCAACGATCGGAAGATTCTGCTCTCGTCGGGCGAGAGACGGGAGCCAAAGGGGGGAGATATCGCCCTGGTCCAGGTGACCAAGGATGCTCAGAAGGGTAAGCAGGCAGTGGTGGACAGTAATATCACCTTCGAAGGCAAATATATCGTGATGACCCTGGTTGACCGGCGCTACGGCATATCCAAAAAGATCCGTGGAGATAAAGAAAGAAAAAGATTGAAGAAGCTGCTTGATGAATGGCGGACCAAAGAATATGGCGTCATCCTGAGAACCAACGCCCAGGGAGTATCCAGGGAAAGACTGACCAGGGAATTTAAAGCATTAAAAGACCGGAGGCGGAGAATTCTTAAGAAGGGAAAACATGCCAAAGGAAGGACCCTGCTCTATGAGGAGCCGGGCCACTATATCACCCTGGCCAGGTCCCTTCGTTCTTCGGAACTTAAGAAGGTGGTCACGGATGACCCTAAAATCTGGCGGCAGCTCAGGTCTTACTATGAGGAATCCGGTGACAAGGATATACTAAAGAAGATTAAGCTCCATAAGGATGAATATTCCCTTTGGAAGCTGTACCGTTTCGGCTATCACTATGAAGACGCCCTTAAAAAGCATGTCTGGCTTGATTCGGGGGGAAGTCTGGTGATTGATCACACCGAGGCCATGACCGTGATTGATGTAAATTCCGGAAGCATGGTCAAGAATCCCAGGAAGAAGAACGATCTCTTCTACAGGTTAAACTGTGAAGCTGCAGCGGAGATCGCCAAACAGCTTCGCCTGCGGAACCTGTCCGGCATCATCCTGATTGATTTCATTAACATGGACAATGAGGATGATGAAGATCTTCTCCTGGAAGTTCTCCGGGAGGAATGCATGGATGACAGAATCTCCATTAATGTAGTCGACATGACGGCCCTGGGCTTCGTGGAGCTGACCCGGAGCAAGAGCCGCAAGCCCCTCCGGGAGCAGATGTTCGCCTGCGGCCTTCTGGATTTCTTCACAGGGACCTCCAGGAGATGGTAGACTTTTCTTAAATTAAAGGATACCTTCCTGAAAACAAGAAGAGATCCTTAAAAATAGCCATGGAAAATGACCTGGAAAAATGATTAATAATCTGATTGACAAGCATTTGCAATCATGTTAAACTATCATTTGTGTTACGCACAGTGAGGTAGAAGTCTGCCCATTTCGGGCGGCACCATAGCTGGCGATTATTATTTAGGAGGTGCCTTATGTACGCAATTATTGCAACAGGCGGCAAACAGTATAAGGTAAGCGAAGGCGACGTTATCAGAGTGGAGAAGCTCGGCGTGGAAGCCGGATCGACCTATACCTTTGACCAGGTTCTGGCAGTAAGTGGTGACGAAGTGAAAGTGGGCGATCCGCTGGTAGCGGGCGCAACGGTTGAAGCTTCTGTAATTGGAGACGGCAAAGAAAAGAAGGTCACTGTCTACAAGTACAAGAGAAAAACCGGCTATCACAAGAAGCAGGGCCACAGACAGCTTTACACAAAGGTTAAGATCGAGAAGATCAACGCTTAGTTTACGACCATACCCTTCTGTACAGGACAGGGTGGGTAAGTGAAAGCTTACGGAAAAGATTTATGATTAAGATAACGATCTACAGAAAGCCTGAAGGTCTTTTTAAGGGGTTTCAGGTAATCGGCCATGCAGACAGCGTGGAGGAAGGCGCAGACCTGGTCTGCTGTGCGGTCTCCGTTCTGACCATCAATCTGGTCAACAGTCTGGAGAAGCTCACGGAGGACAGATTTGATCTGACTCAGGAGGAAGCACTGGGACTGGTTCAGGTGACTTTCCGGGATCCGGTAAGTGAAAAAGGGGCTCTTTTGATGGAGTCTTTCGAGCTGGGAGCCCGACACGTTGAGATGGAGTATGGTCCTTGGTTAAGAGTGATAACGAAGGAGGTGTAACGGCAATGATGAGAATGAACCTTCAGTTCTTCGCACACAAAAAGGGAGTAGGTTCCACAAAGAACGGACGTGATTCCGAGTCCAAGCGTCTTGGAGCAAAACGTGCTGACGGCCAGTTCGTTAAGGCAGGAAACATCCTTTACAGACAGCGCGGAACCAAGATCCATCCGGGAAATAATGTAGGACGCGGCGGCGACGATACATTATTCGCTCTGATTGACGGCGTTGTTCGTTTCGAGAGAAAAGGAAGAGACAGAAAGCAGTGCTCCGTATATCCGGTAGCATAAGCTTGACATAATCCGATTCTTAACACGGCTTCAAACCTATGATGATTTGAAGCCGTTTGTTATTATGGAAACATCATGAAAAAACTCATTCCGACCTGTGAAAGAACCGGCGGTGTGAGATTTCATTTAACCATTAAGAGAGAAAAGGAAGAAAGGAAGACTAACATGTTTGCAGACCGGGCACGTATCTATATTCGTTCAGGCAAAGGCGGCAACGGACATGTCAGTTTCCGCCGTGAAAAATATGTTCCGGACGGCGGTCCGGATGGCGGCGACGGCGGCAAAGGAGGAGATCTGATCTTTGTCGTGGATCCCGGCATGAATACGCTGACAGATTATCGGCACAAAAGAAAATACCTGGCCGGAAACGGCAAAGAAGGGGATAAGAAAAACCGGACGGGAGCCTCGGGAGAAGACCTGATTCTCAAGGTTCCGGCAGGGACCATTGTAAAAGACGCAGACAGCGGCAAGGTGATTCTGGACATGGCTAACAGAACAGAGCCTGTAGTCCTTTTAAAAGGAGGCCGGGGAGGCAAGGGAAACGCACGCTACGCCACTCCTGTCATGCAGGCTCCTAAATATGCCCAGCCGGGTCAGGATGCCAAAGAACTCTGGGTTGATCTGGAGCTTAAGGTCATAGCCGATGTGGGTCTCATCGGATTCCCCAATGTCGGCAAATCCACCTTCCTCTCCAGAGTAACCAACGCCAGACCCAAGATTGCCAACTATCACTTTACGACCCTCCAGCCAAATCTGGGAGTCGTTGATCTGGACGATAGCAATGGCTTTGTGATCGCTGACATCCCGGGGATTATTGAAGGCGCATCGGAAGGAGTAGGCCTGGGCTACGAATTCCTGCGACATATTGAAAGAACCAAAGTCTTTATCCACCTTGTGGACGCCGCATCTGTCGAAGGAAGAGACCCTATAGAAGACATCAGAGCCATCAACGCAGAATTGTCATCCTACAACCCTGAGCTTTTGGACAGGCCCCAGGTTATTGCAGCCAACAAGATGGACGCCATTCCTCAGGAAGACCGGGAAGTGATTCTTGAACTGCTGAGGGAAGAATTCGAAGAAAAAGAAGAAGAATTTGAAGACAGACCTGTCAACAGGAAAGTATTTCCCATATCCGCCGTAACCGGCCAGGGAGTCCGCGAACTCCTCTGGTACGTCAACCGAATCCTCGAGACCCTGCCGGAAGAACCGGTAGAATTTGAACAGGAATTCTTCCTCGACACCATCAGGGACGAAAGCAGCGAACCCATCGAAGTAAAAATGGAAGAACCCGGTGTATATACCGTCGAAGGCCCCAGGGTGGACCGGATGCTGGGCTACACAAACCTTGAATCCGAAAAAGGATTCGAATTCTTCCAGAATTTTATGAAAGACAACGGAGTTCTTCAGCGACTTGAAGAACTGGGCATAGAAGAAGGAGATACGGTAAAGGTATACGGCCTTCAGTTTGATTACTATAAATAAGTGGGACAATGGGGACGTTTCATATTGTCCCACATTGCTAAATTTTTATCATTGTGGGACAATATGAAACGTCCCCATTGTCCCATTACAGGGAGGAGCTTTATGACAAGCAAGCAGAGAGCCTATCTGAAGGGGCTGGCCATAAATATTAATCCGGTTGTTCAGATCGGAAAAGGTTCGGTGACACCTGAGCTGGTGGAGTCCGTTCGTCAGGTTATCGATAAGAGGGAGCTGATCAAGGTTTCCGTTCAGAAGAATTGTTTTGATGATATCCACCAGATTGCAGAATTGCTGGCCGAAAGAACCCGGTCCCAGGTTGTTCAGGTGATTGGCAGGAAGATTGTTCTTTACAAGCCTTCCAAGGATGATCCCAGGATTGTACTTCCATAGCAGGTGAATGGCATGAATATTAAAGAAAAGAAGAAGATCGGCATCATGGGAGGGACCTTCAATCCGATCCATTTTGGACATCTGATTCTGGCGGAGACGGCCTATTATCAGTTTGGCCTGGATCAGGTCCTGATTATGCCTACCAAAAACACATACTATAAGAGGATGAACCAGCTGGTGAGTGAAGAAGACCGGATCCGGATGGTTGAGCTGGCTATTGAAGGTAATGACCACTTCCGCCTTTCCCTGGAGGAGATTAACCGGGAAGGGACAACCTATACGGTCGAGACCCTGCGCAATCTGACGTCGGGGAACAGGGATGTGGAGTATTATTTCATCATGGGGGCGGACTCCCTTTATCATATGGAGACATGGAAAGAGGTAGAGGAGATTCTTCGGATGGCGGTGATTGTCGTGGCCGGCCGGGGAAGTGAAGGTTCCGGATCCTCCCTCAACAGTCAGATCGAGTACATGGAAAATAAATATGATGCAAAAATCTGTAAACTATCCTCCCCGGTTATGGAGATTTCCTCTAACGATATCCGAAGAAGGATCCGCGAAGGAGAGAGCATCCGTTACCTGCTTCCGGATTCCGTGAGGGAGTATATCCTTGAAAATGGTATCTACAGACACATCGATTTAAAGGATGGAGGAAAGTAAAATGAAAATCCCGAAGATGAAAAACAGGGTTCGGGAAATGATAACGGATCAACGATACGAGCATACTCTGGGAGTGGAATACACGGCCTGCTGCCTTGCCTACCGCTACGGGGCTGACCCCGAGAAGGCAAGAATTGCGGCCATCCTCCACGACTGTGCAAAATACGTTCCTCATCACAGAATGATTGAAGAGTGTGAGGAGGCCGGCTGCCCGGTTACTGAATCCGAGAGAAAAAATCCGGCCCTTTTACATGCCAAGCTGGGAGCTATTTATGCGTAGAAATATTTTGATATCCGGGATCCGGAAATCCTTTCTGCTATTCTCTGGCATACGACGGGAAAACCGGATATGTCCCTGCTTGAAAAGATTATCTATATAGCAGACTACATTGAACCAAACCGGGACAAGTCGCCTATTCTGCCCCGGGTCAGGAAAGAGGCTTTTAAGGATATCGATTTCTGCCTTTTTCAGATTATGGATGGGATGATGGCATACCTGGCCGGCGGACAGGATCCTGTGGATCCCATGACAAAAAATGCCTATGAATACTACAAGACATTCACAATGAGAGTAGAAGGAGAATAGTATGAATCGTTCGGCAAAAATGGCCTGGACTGCAGTTCAGGCTATGGATGATAAAAAAGGGGAAGCAATCAGAATTATCGACATCAGTGATGTTTCCGTTATCGCGGACTATTTTCTGATTGCCAGTGGAAGAAACCGCAATCAGATTCAGGCCATGGCAGACTCGGTAGAGGAATCCATGGGAAAATGCGGATTTATACCCAAAAACATTGAGGGATACCGGGCTGCTGCCTGGATTCTTATGGATTACCGCGATGTGGTCATCCATATTTTCAGCGAGGAAGACCGGGAGTTTTATGATCTGGAGAGGATCTGGAGAGATGGAAAAGAAATCTCCATGGAAGAACTTGAAACAATGGCCGGTTCGGATGAGGAATAAGCTTTACACTGCTCATTTTCGCCAGGGGGAAGGATCATGAAAGATATAGAGGAAAGCAGAGACGAAAAAAGGGAAGAATACCTGGAAGAGAATAAGAAAAAAGCACAAGAAGGTCCGGAAGCAGATTTGACAGACATCAAAGAGGGAGAGAACATGGAGGAATTTGAGACTATGGAAGATTTCGATCTCCACAGAACAAAACCGGGCTCCACCAGAAAGTTTCTCTTTTCTGCAGCGGTTATTGCCGGCTTTCTGGCTCTTATCGGTATTGGCTTTTTCTCAGGAATCCGCTACCAAAAGCTGATTCTGTCCGGAGATCATGATGTTTCGGTCAATAAATCCTATGAAATGTATTTTCAGGAAGGAAAATCCTTTCAGCAGGACGAAGACTATGAGGAAGCATTAAAGAGCTATAACCGGATTGATGAAAGCTTCGCATCCTACAAAAAAGTGAAGGAAAATATAGAGTTCTGTTCGGTATACTACAGTGTGGATATATTGACGGAAGCCCAGAAGCTGCTAGAGGAAGGTAAGACAGAGGATGCCATAGAGGTTCTCTGCCGATCTCTGCAGGTTCTCGGGGACAATGACGATATTAAGAATGCCGTCAAAAAAATCAGTGCGGCCAAGGACAAAAAGAAAGTGGAACTGGATTTTCCCGAAGGGAAGGAAAATTATCAAAAATGACGGAGGATGAGGCCGGGATGGAGAAAAAAGATTCTGCGTTTGTCAGAACGGAAATGTTATACGGTCCGGAAAAAATGGCCCGGCTTGCCTCATGCC
>CADBME010000140.1 GCA_902795715.1 uncultured Lachnospiraceae bacterium
CGCGAAGTTAGAAAAGAATCCGGGCATTAAATTTGCATTGGATAAGGTGAGAGAGAATATGGCTATGCCAGTATCATTCGGAACAAGTTTGGGAGGATTGCTGGAAGGACTAGGACTGGTATCTGTATAAAGAGATAATGAAAGGGGGCGACGATGAATAGTGGAAAGAGAAACGGCATGGACTCGTTTTGATGGGGCTGTCTATACTGGTAAGGATATGGCGGTTCGACTGACATTTACAAATGAAGATGCGTTCACCTGGAAGTACAATTTAACGCTATCTGGTTACGAAACCTGGAAGTTAATTTGGCTGTTGATCAAGTGCTGGTCTCTTCATATGTATTATAGGATTAGATCTCTCTTCATTTGAGAATATCGAGGGAAGAACAGCCAGATATAATCTATATAGGTCTATTGTGTCGGAAATAGATATAGAAATCGATTATGAAAACTTATTGGAGAAAGATGCCTTTGATGAGGTCATAGATAAGAACTCTAACATTGACTATGGATTTGATAGTTATGGGTATTCCACTAAGACTTATAGTGGAAATGATTCATATATCCGGGGACCAATTTCAAATTACTATGGAAAATCTAGATATATTATTATACCAGAGTTCACTTTGACGATACTGCAAAAATATGTTTAAATAAGATATTAGCAAGTCATAGAGATATCCGGCGACGAAAAGCTGTAGGGTCTATGACGTGTCGGCCAGTGTAATGAGAAAGGAACTCAGCACTGGCGGATAACATTGTTTTTTAGTACAAACAACCAAGCAATTCATAATAGAGAGGAACAAATCATGCAGAGAACGGATTATAGGGGACAGGCTGTTTTTAAGCAGTTATTATTGGTGATTTTAACAGGAATCGCTATAAGCCTATTTCTTCATTCGCGGGTATTCGCTTATGAGTATGGTGCGAGGATTAAGGTAGACTGGAGTTTTGAAGCATATAAAGATGCTAATAAGGCCGATGTAATAGATTTGATTCAGAATGAGATTATTCCTGAAACACATGGAATAAATGGCAAAGGAATGCGGATTAAGGCATTGGTTACATTTTCTGATGGTGTTTATCTGTATGATAATGCTGACGAATCTTTCAAAAAAGTAAAATTAAGTTCTACGAGCACGAAGAAATCAAAGAAAGCAAAGCCAGGGAAAAAGAAAAAGTCATCAAAATCCAGTTCGAAGAAAACAAAAAAACCAAAAGCGAATAAGAAAAAGACATCCAAGTCAAAAAAGAAGAAAACATCAATTAAAAATCTTTCAACAAAAGCGAAGGGATCAACTTCCGGATCGAAAAAGAATAAAACGGGGAAGACTAAGAAAAAGAGTACTGCTGGACATAGTGGCAAAGGACATAGTAGTGGTGGAGGCAAAAAAAAGAATAAGACGGGGAAGGCTAAGAAAAAGAGTTCTGGTGGACATAGTGGAGGAGGACATAGTGGAGGACGAGGTGGAAAAACTGTACAGTATACCTTTAATCTGAATGTTGAATCTTATAAAAACGATAATAAGAAACTGCCGATTAATCCCAAAATGCAAGGAAAGAAAAAATGTTCTTATACGTCTAAACGCCTGATTGAAGCACTTCCGGCCCCTACAAGTGAATACTATGATTTTCTTGGATGGTTTACAAAGAAAAAAGATGGGGAGAAAATCGAAATTCCATATACAATAGGCACAAAGAATAAAACACTTTATGCACATTGGAGGGAGAAGGAATATACAATAACGTTTTCCGCAGATGAACCGGGATTGGTAATGCCGGCAGCTGTGAAATATAAAAGAACAGAAGGGATAACGCTTCCTGAATATTCCGGGCCTGGATATTCCTATGATGGGTGGGAAATTCTGGGATACGGAGAAGCAAATGTAAAAAAACTAAAGAAAAATGATTGGGATGGAGATCTGGATTTACGTGCTATGCCGAGAGAGCATTCTTACAAAATAGTATTTGAAGGAAGCGAGGGGGGAACGGTAAACAATAGCCCTATAGAATTAATGTGGTCTGAGGAAAGGTATCCGCCGGACCCAATATGCACTCCGCCTGCTGATAAAATATTCGATTGTTGGGTGTGGAATGGAAAGGAATTTAGAAGTTGGACAGAAATCAAATCATTAACACCTGAGGATAAAGCGACACTTCATTTTGTGGCGAAGTGGAAGACAGCTGACTGGAGAGTTCGAATGAAGCAGTTTATAACTCTTCCGGATTATAAGGATGGAGCATATTTTGGGCAGGATATGCATCCGAAGATTTCCAATTATACCGGTAGCGGAGGATGTCGGGCGTATTGTGCAGATTTTGTTGCATATGTATACGGAAAAAGAAACTCAAGGGAAGATCCGATTACGGAAAAATATGATAATTATTGGCAGAATGCCACGCGTAGTGGATATATCAATGAGATTAGAGAAGGGGATGTTGTGTGTAGTCAAAAAGGTGAAAATCACCTTTTTGCTGTGATCGGTATTACCTGGTCTGAAGATCACAAAGAGGCTTTGCTGTATACAGCAGAAGGAGGTACTGGAAGTGGATCCAATAGAGTCAGAGTGGGTAATTATTATCGAATCGTTAAGGATGATAATGGGATGTATTTAGGATCTGATGACAACAGATATGATCTTTACGAGAAATTCAAAGAAGGAAGGCAGATTTTCAACTTTACAAGGCATTTTGGAAATGTTTGAATATTTGTACGAAAAGTATCGTTTCAAGGGATTCCGGAGGTTAACCATCAGCTACTGATGCGGAGCTTTGTGGTGTTTGCGGTGGAATCGCGGAGTACTTTGGCATCGATTCAAACCTGGTGCGAATGATCTGGGTGGCTA
>CADBME010000141.1 GCA_902795715.1 uncultured Lachnospiraceae bacterium
CTGGGACATCGAAAGCTGCTGAAGCGATATTTTATCGACAGCAAGATTCCGGCTGGTGAGAGGGGAAGCTGCCTCCTTCTGGCTGAGGGTTCCCATGTCCTGTGGATGCAGACCGGGCGTGTTAGTGAGGAGTGCAGGGTAAGCGAGAATACAAAATCCATGCTGCTTGTGAATCTGCAGAGTGGAGAGTAAAAGAAAATACAAGGTCCATGCAGGCTGTAAATGGGCAGCCCGCCTGAAAACCCGGGAGGGATTCCGGGGAATCCGTTTGAAAAAAATCTTTTAACTTTTAAGAAGAAAGGGGAAGAACGATGCAGGATAAGATCAGTGTTTTAATTCCGGAAGAGAAAGTGAATGCCAAAATCAAGGAGCTCGGAGAACAGATCAGCCGCGACTACCAGGGAAAAGAGGTTCATATCATCTGTATCCTCAAGGGCGGAGTCTTTTTTGCCTGTGAACTGGCCAAACGGATCACCGTTCCGGTTTCACTGGACTTTATGCAGGTTTCCAGCTATGGCAACCAGACCAAGAGCACCGGTGTTGTCCGGATCAAGAAAGACCTTGATGACACGATGGAAGGAAAACATGTTATCATTGCGGAGGACATTATCGATTCAGGTAAGACCCTGCACTATCTGATTCCGGTTCTGGAACAGAGAAACCCGGCTTCCATCAAGCTGTGCGCCATGCTGAACAAACCGGACCGCAGAGAGGTTGATGTTAAGATCGATTACCTGGGATTTGACATACCGGATGAGTTCGTCGTCGGCTATGGTCTGGATTATGCCCAGAAATACAGGAATCTTCCCTTCATAGGAGTGGTCGAAGCAGAATAAGAACCCCGAGAGGGCTTGTCCTCCGGGGAGACATGAAGTGATCCAGAAAGGAGAATAAGGTGGAAAATGGTTTTGGCATAAGCAGGATATTTGTTATCATCCTCTTCCTGATAGCCGTATATATGGCTTTCCAGTATACCCGGGGTATAAACCCCATCGATTCCGGAGAGGAGGCTTATACTTTCACGGAATTTGAGAAAGAGGTAAAGGAAGGGAAAGTGACCCGGGTTGAGATTATTCAGAATGCCCAGGTCCCGACCGGGTCTGTGATCGCTGACCGCAAGGATGAGGATCAGGAGCGATTTCCCGTGGAAGATGTGAAACCGGTGATCGAACTGACCCGCCAGGCAAATATTCCCTGTGTGATTGATGACATCAAGGAAACCGGCATGTCCCTCGGAACCTTGCTTCCCTGGGCCGGTATGCTTTTCATCGTGATCTTCATGATGCTGATGATGAATCGTTCGGCAGGCGGAGGAGCCAATTCCCGGATGATGAACTTTGGAAAGAGCCGGGCGACCTTGCATAAGCCGGAGGGCGATAGGGTAACATTTAAAAATGTTGCCGGCCTGAAAGAAGAGAAAGAGGAACTGGAAGAGATTGTTGACTTTCTCAAAGATACGAGAAAATACGTCAATATGGGCGCCAGGATTCCCAAAGGTGTCATCCTTGTCGGACCTCCCGGAACCGGTAAGACTCTTCTTGCCAAAGCGATTTCCGGGGAAGCCAACGTACCTTTCTTCAGCATATCGGGTTCGGATTTCGTAGAAATGTTTGTCGGCGTGGGTGCCTCCCGTGTCCGTGACCTTTTTGAACAGGCAAAGGCCAATGCCCCCTGTATCGTTTTTATTGATGAAATCGATGCGGTTGCCCGCAGAAGGGGAAGCGGCCTGGGCGGCGGCCATGATGAAAGAGAACAGACACTCAACCAGCTTCTGGTGGAGATGGACGGATTCGGCACCAACAGCGGTATTATCGTGATGGCTGCCACAAACCGGGTGGATATCCTCGACCCCGCCATTCTGAGGCCCGGTCGATTCGACAGAAAAATCAGTGTAGGCCGTCCCGATGTCAAAGGCCGGGAAGAGATACTCAGGGTTCATGCCCGTGAAAAACAGCTGGGGGACGATATCGATCTCAACCAGATTGCCAGAACCACTCCCGGTTTCTCCGGAGCCGATCTGGAGAATCTGATGAATGAGGCAGCCATCGGGGCAGCCGGAAGAAATGCTTCTTACATCCAGATGGAGGATGTGAAGAAAGCCTTTATCAAAGTGGGGATCGGAACGGAGAAGAAGAGCCGGCTTATCCCTGATAAAGAGAAAAAGATTACGGCCTATCACGAGGCAGGCCATGCCATACTCTTCCATCTGCTCCCGGATATAGGTCCGGTCTACACGGTATCCATTATACCCACCGGAATCGGGGCAGCCGGATATACCATGCCTCTGCCTGAAAATGACAATGTCTTTGATACCAAAGGGAAAATGCTCCAGGAGATCAAGGCGGCCATGGGCGGACGAATCGCGGAAGATCTGATCTTCCAGGATATTACAACCGGTGCCTCCGCGGATATTAAACAGGTTACGGAGATTGCCCGGGGCATGGTCACCAAGTATGGAATGTCTGACCGTCTGGGATTTCTTAATTATGAAGAAAACAGTGATGAGGTTTTCCTGGGCCGCGACCTGGGCCATGCCAGGGGATTCGGCGAGGATGTGGCCGGTCAGATTGACAGGGAAGTGAAAAAGATTGTCGACGAATGCTACGCCGATGCCAGGAAGATCCTCACGGACCATCTGGATGTCCTTCATGCCTGCGCAGGTCTCCTCCTGGAAAAAGAGAGGATCAGCCGGGATGAATTCGAGGCCCTCTTTGAAGGGGAAGAAGGTTCGGAAACAGAGATTTTTGAATGATTTGACTTTGATTTATTCAAAAGAGAAATAAAAACAGGACAATATGCATAAGTTTTTTTAAGAAATTTGTGCATATTTGTGCACACTTAAGGGGATAATGGTGTTAGTATAATAGCGTAACCCCCCCAATACATTATATAATTTTGCTACACCCAATAGTAACAAAATACCTTCTCTGAAAAAAGATGGCTGCGTGCAGCCATCTTTTTTCGTTATATACATATATACAATTCTAATCTGAAATAAAAAGCCTGTGGTCATAATTCATGACCTGTTTTTGCAAGCTTACCTGATTACTTCTGCCATCCGGCTAGTTTTCCTGGAAATCCACGTACCGGGTTTCCTCTCCCAGCCTGGTAATATAATCTGCGTTGACATAACCCTGACTTCCTTCATATTCGCCGGAAGAAACCGTTACATATGCAAATCGGTTTCCCTTATTGCCGTCCACAAAGTTTTCGGCCTGCATATGGGTCATGGGAGGCAGGTAGATGACACCTTCTTCGTTTCCGGAGTCCGGGGTCTGCCTCAATGAAAGGAAAGAATGGACATCTGCAACGTAGGTGGTGGTATCCTTCTCTTCGCTTGGCTCGGTTGAGGCCGTTTCCTCCGCCATTTCCGTGCTGGGGTCGGATACGGTCTGGGCGAGTTCGATGGAAGCCCTGGCCTTTCTGCTGGGCAGGGCAAAGTAGATGGCCATGAATCCGGCAAGGACAAAACAGGCGATAAATAGTGCGCACAGGAGTGCCACTGCAATTTTTCTGATCATGGAGTTTCCTTTCTTTCTATATTTTTAAATCATTATATTTCCATCCGATGACTTGTTCATTGTACCACAGCCCCTTAAGAATGGAAAGAATCAGTTGACATTTGAGATTCCCTGTTATATCATAAGGCTTGTTGTAAATGATGAAGGAGACAGTGGATTATTATGCATTCATCTTTTTTAAGGTGGATGCTTTTTCATATCTTATTTTTTACATCTGTTTTTCATTTATACCCCTATTTATTCATACTTATATTTATACTATATTTTTACTTATATTTATTCGGAGGGATACCATGTATAAAAAAGTATCGACCAATCTGAATTTTGTGGAGAGGGAGAAAGAGACCGAGAAGTTCTGGAAGGAAAATGATATTTTCAGAAAGAGCATGAAGATCCGTGAAGGAAGTCCTGTTTATACCTTCTATGACGGCCCCCCCACGGCCAACGGCAAGCCCCATATCGGACATGTCCTGACCCGCGTGATCAAGGATATGATTCCCCGCTATCACACCATGAAGGGGGAGTTTGTTCCGAGA
>CADBME010000142.1 GCA_902795715.1 uncultured Lachnospiraceae bacterium
GTGGGACAGTGGGGACGTTTCATATCGTCCCACTTTGTAGAAGATTAAACAAAGTGGGACGATATGAAACGTCCCCACTGTCCCACATGAAACGTCCCCACTGTCCCACCTACAGTTTATAGGGAATCTGGGCTGTATCCAGTGCCTGCAGCCAGCTGCGTCCGTCGAGTCTCCCCATATCAAGGGTACTGATCACGGTCCCGCGGATTCGACTTTTGATTCCGTCTGCCAGGATCGTGCCGGTTGCGCTGATGACATAGAGATGGTCTCCTTCCCATCCCAGATAGAGCATGACGTGACCGGGAAAGAAAAGCAAGCTTCCCAGAGGCAGTTTTTTGATCACTTCTTTCTTTTCTTCAGCTGTCATCCCGGTCAGGTCCCGGCTTTTTACGGGGTGGGCTTTCTGGAGTCCTGTGTTCCGGGCTAATTTAAGGCCGAAGCATTGGTAAAGGTCCTGTACGAACCCCGAGCAGTCGTTGGATCCGAGCATGCCGCCCCATCCGTAGGTGTTTCCTAACTGGTTGAAGGCTACCATGGCCAGATTGGCGGCTGTCAGCGGAAGATAGCCTTCGTTTACTTTGCAGTGCTGGGATATGAGTGCCGGTTCCCATCTGCATGTCCCGTCATCCAGGCGGACAGGCATGCTGACCACATAGTTGTGACAGGCTGCCCGGTTGTGGGAACCGGATGACCAATCGGCGGAGTCTAATAGAGGAAGACATGTTCCCATGGATAGTTTTTTGTTTGCCGTCCCAGGGGCGTAATTGGATTCTTCTGTATAGATTTTATCATCATAGACCACCAGGATCCGGTCCGGGTCATACTGCCAGGAGGCCAGCCACTGGTCCCTGTTTTTACAAAAGGCAATGTCTTCCCCGGGAATCCAGCCTTCCATGAAGCCGGTAGTGACATGATAATACTTTCCGTCTGCGGACCTTCCCATGGCGATCACAGCTTCTCCCATTCGAACTGCCGTCAGAAACCGGAGGTCGAAGTCCGGGTCTGTCGGATCATCCGGCAGGGCCTGTTGGGATGGAAATTCGTAAAGGTTGGTCCGGCTTGTACAGATCCCGTAAAGGACAGGCATGGATTCTTCCGCATGGGGATCAGCGCAATTATCGATCATGGGCTGGTAGAGTTCCCTCATGGCCGTCTCATAATCCATCTTCTTTCCGTCTTTATAGACTGCTCCCAGCTTATGGTAGAAATAGTCGGCGCGGGCTCGGTAAACTTCTTTTAGTTCCCGGGCTTTTTCAATTCCGTTAAATGTCATCTGCGTCATGGCGGCCAGATCATGCCTTTGACATCCTTTTTCCTTTACTATTTCCCTGTTTATTCTTTCAATTTCCCGGGCTGTTGCCAGAATCTGATGGGGATCCGGACTTTTACCTGACCAGTAAGCCGGATTTGTCATGGCCGGGGCAACATCCGGCAGCAATCCTACTCTCATAAGGCATACTCCAGGGACCCCGGAAAGATCTCAAAGGAATAATCACAGATTTCTTTCATCTTTTCAAATTCCTCCCTGGCGATACCATCATAGATTCCCGTCACTTTAAAGCCTGCCCCTTTGCAGGCGGTGACAGCATCCAGTGCATCTTCAAAAACCATACATTCTCCCGGGGTCAGAGAGAAATGGTCTGCGCAGTGGAGATAGATCTCCGGTCCTCTTTTATCGCAGTTGAGCTCAGGAGTGGTGATGATATAATCAAAAACATCCAGGATTCCTTCTCTCTCCAGAGCTTTCTCCACATAATCCCTGTCCATGGCTGTCGCCAGGCACAGAATCAGATTTTTCCCCTCTATGGACTGAAAAAACTCTTTGACATTCTCTTTTATGGGAATAAACAGTTCGTAGTTTTTTTTCATCTTCTTTCGCCAGCTTTCTGCAAGCTCACCGGCTTTTTCATCTATGGGGAATTCTTCCACCATCCAATCTGCCGCCCTGGCCACCCCCAGTGTCTTGGTGATTGTAAAGATGACTCCGGGAGACGGAATGCTTCTCTCCAGAAGTGTTTCCTGCAGAACAGCTTCCCAGTAGGGAGGCGAATCAAATATGGTTCCGTCAAAATCAAAAAATAATGCTTTCATCAGATAACCCTTACATTATCAGTTCTCGATTATGAAAATGTTTCCTACAATCATATAGTGAACGCCAAGCAGGTCCTGGCGTTCACTATAACTAGTTCAATATATCAAACTGATCATGAATCAAAGCCTTCTCACTTTGCCGCAAGCGATTCAGGCTGTTAATCATATTTGGTGTAAATTACACCTTTTCCATCTGTCAGGTCTACATCGGGACACCACTTTTTCATCTCTACGGCGTTTCCCTCGATATCCCGTCCGTAAATGAGAATATTGGTGCCGCCTCTTTCGGGATAATACCGGACAATTCCCTCTCCCGGAACTGTGCCTCCTGCTTTAAGAAATCTTTCAAGTACGGCGTCTACATCATCTACTTCAAAACAGATATGGCAGTAGCCGAAACCGTTAAAGGGAGGCGGAGGGTTATCACCGGGGATATCGTAGGAGAAGACTTCGATGGTCGGGGCCTGTCCTTCCGGATATCCCGGCAGGGCAATATGCTCACCCACTGCCCTCGCTCCTTTCAGGCCGGTCAGTCTTTCGAACCACTCTCCCTTATTATCTCGAAACTTGCCAAGAGACTTGCACTCAAAGACATCCTGATAAAACTTGGACAGCTTTTTCCAGTCCCTGGCATTCAGATTGGTATGCCCATATCGAATTCCGCTCATTTTCATCACTCCATTAATAACGGATTCACAAACCATGGTTTGGAATCAAAAATGAAATAATTCTAGCTGTAATGTTTCTCACAGGCCGCATTCAGACGATTGTAGATATCGGCATCTCTCCATGCCAGGAATGCATCCTTGAAAATACCGTACATGTCATTGTATACTTCACGGTTTGCCTCATTGGGCTCTATCATGGCTGAAGGCTCTACCAGTGCGTTAACGGCGTCTTCGAGAGATTCAAATACGCCTGCGCCTGCAGCACCCAGGATTGCGGCACCGAGAACGCCGCAGTCGGACTGGGCCAGAGTCTGTACCGGACGTCCGAATACGTCTGCCAGAATCTGTCTCCACAAGGGGGATCTTGATCCGCCGCCGGAAAGACGGATAACGTCAAAGGGATGTCCCATAACACGCTCCATTGCCTCAACGATCATACGAAGCTCATAAGCGCCACCCTCGAGAACGGCTCTTGCCATATCGGCCCGGTTGTGGGTCAGAGAGATTCCGAGTGATCCGCCGCGGGCTGTATCCTCATAATATGGTGTAACCTGGCTGGAGAAGAAGGGGAAGAAAATGTATCCCTGGCTTCCTGCCGGTGACTGCTCAGCTTCCATACAAATGATATCATAGGGATCTTTTCCGCTGGCTTCTGCTACAGCGATTTCCGGTGATCCGTATACATCTCTCCACCATCTCAAGGCAACACCTGTCGCATAGGCCAGGCCTTCCATGTCAAGATGTTTGGGAACAGCATGTCCGCTGAAGATAACCTCATGCTTGGGATCGTCTTTTACATCATCAACGGCTGCAACCATAACGGATGCGGTACCGATGGTGATCTCGGCTATACCTTCCTTGATAACGCCGCAGCCGATGGCAGCACACTGCTGGTCACCGCCGCCTACACAGATGGGCATACCCTCGGCAAAACCTGTGGCTGCTGATGCTTCAGCGGAAACTGTTCCTACCTGTCTTGCCGGCTCTTTTACCGGAGGAA
>CADBME010000143.1 GCA_902795715.1 uncultured Lachnospiraceae bacterium
CTTCCTCATCTCAATTAGTTAAACCAGGAACCTCGGCTTCCTTACTTGCCCTTTGACGGAAGACAAACGATCTTCACATCATGTTCTTAATATTATCAAAACGAAGTATCTTTCTCATTCAACAGAAAATCAATTTTTTTCTTTCAGTAATCTCTGAAATGTGTCTGGCCGTGTCTTATAAAATATAGATGTGCCATAATGATACCTGTCGATTCCTATGTGATAAAACAATGGATTTCATAAATTGCTCGTGGTGGTTGAATATTCATAACAGGGTGTAGGGGATATGTGTTATGCCTTCTCAGCAATCCATATCGAGTTCAGATTTTCTTGTAGCCTGTTAAAGAAAAGGCTGATATGGTACCCGTCCATAGAAGCATGGGAAACCGTCAGGGATACCGGCATATGATAGCCTGTATCACTTTTTTCGTATCGCCCGCAGTCGATGATGGGGAACAGAGGAGGGATTTTCCCTGCTGCCTGGCAGGAATAGGCTCTAAATGATGTCCATGGTGTGCAGCTGAAACAGAAGAAGTTTTCAGGTTGTCCGGGGCGGCCTTTGATTCCTCTTCTGTCCCCGAAAGCATCTATTACCCTGTCGTACTCATCACAAAACGAAACAGGATTCTCAAGATAATCCATCCAAAGATCACTAAAAGTTTGATCATCGGGATGAAATACCGTAAATACCGGATTTGTGACCTTCCAGATTCCGGGGGATCCGTCTTCTGCGGTCATCATTTTCATACAGTCCAGCTCATTTACTGTTTTACATACCGCATACATTAGCAGCGCTGTAAAATGACGTTTCTTCATATGGGCAATAGACAGACATTCCGTGACATCCACCTGAACAGTCATGGAGTGGGAGCAGGGTATTTGCTCCTGATAATAATGGAAATGTTCTTTTCGGGCCCATTTGTTTTCTTCGATCATTGTATATTTTGGAGGGATAATCAAAGAATCAAACAACCGGGATAACAGGTCTTTTGCCACATCATAAGCCTGACTGCATTCGCTGGCCCTCGGCCCGCCAATACACAGTTCAATGCCATCGGGCAGATCCTCCAGCCAGGAAAGGACTTTTGGGATATCTGAATTTCCGGAAACTGTGATCATTGGTTTGCCCAGCCCTTCACCTTCGGAAAGTCCCAGTAAAGTACCTCCCGATGGGAGAGAACCTTCAGGAATGATCGTCAGGATAGCATCTGCATCCCGCATATTCCATTTGGTTCTTTGTTCCGTCCCCTCAGATGGTGTTTCTATGAGTTCCGGATAAAGAGTAAGCAATCCTGGTGCTTTCGGATAATCCTCTGCCCACCCGTTTTTAGGACACCATCCGCATAGAGGGATTCCATATGCTCTTGCTGCGTCCATGGCTGCACGGTCAACGCCGGTCTGGCCGCCGGTTCGTATTCGGCTGATTCTTTTTGCATTCATCATTCTATTTCCTCAAGGCATGGCTCAGGGTATTGGGTATCCCTCTCGGCCCTCTTACAGCATAAATCCCATAGTTTTCTTTCAATACTTTAAATGTAAATCTGTCAGCTGGGTATTTCTTCTGAAGCTGTATGGTCATCAGCGATTTGACGGTCAGCTTTCCGTCCTGATAGTCCCATGGAATATCTGTCTCCAAAACCCTGCATTTATATAAAACGGCTGACACCGGTGCAGCTACATACATGTAGACCGTATCTCCCGTTTTAATACCCGCTCCCTGTTTCCAACGGATCTTATCCGTATGGTCGAAAGCATGCTCAATATCATAATATTTGGGATTTGCCGGGATGATCCACTCTTTTGGAGCACGGAGCTTCTCCTTTTTCTTAGAAGATGCTGTGGCCATATAGCTCATGTCAAGGAGATCATACACCTTTTCATCCGGTACAGTCCCATCCAGAAGGACAGTGATCCAATGAAGTTTATTCATGTGATAAGCCGGCATGATCCCTTCTTCCTGGATGATCATGTCATGAAAATACATATCATCGATCTTGAGGTTTACTACATCTACTGGGGCTGTGCTGACAAGTCCAAGCTTGTCCTTATTCACAGTCATGACCAGGGCGAACCATTTCCTGTTGTCGGCATGACGGAAAACGGCATGGGTCCGGTACCTTTTCCAGGGATATTCCGGAGAGATCTTGTACTTGTTCTTTATGTGATTATATATAGTTTCTCTGTCCATATCTTACCCACAAAGCCTCATTTATTCAGGACTTTCCCTCAAACTTCCATGTTACAGAATCGATCAGTAGGAATTCCTGTGTACCGATTGCCTTTCCCTCCTCATCTGTAGAGAAAACATCACAGGAAACAACATTTTTCTCTCTGTAGATCTTTTTGACCGGTGTGTGTCCGACAACCTGCAGCAGTTTCCTTGGCTTATACATCCTTCCTTTGTAAATCTGCGGTCTGTACCAGATGGGAGAATCTTCATGCCACAGCTGCTGCCAATCAAAAGTGTTTATGGTTTCTATGACTTTATCAATATCATGGTAATAACTTGCTTTAATATATTCCCGGACAAAAAAATCCGGAAGACCACCATGAAGAAAAATCACGTTATCAATCCTGTGGATAAAGGCAAGCTGGCCAGCATCCGGCAGAGTTTCCCGAAGAACACGGAGCTTCTCACTTACCGTACGGGCAGCTATCCTTGAATAACCGGTCTCCCTCTGATTCCAGGGATAACATACATCATGGTTACCATAGCACCAAAGTGTGTCCGGATAGTCCCGTGCAAACGAGATTGCCGTATCGTAGGATTGAATATAGAGATCCAGATTCCATTGCTGCTTCCAGTCATCCGCAATATCCATAAGACAGACAGCCTTTTCTGCAATATTTTCTTTCATTAGTTCAGATGCCCTTCTGAACATCCATGGTTTTAGATGAATATCCGGTATGACAAGAACCTTCATAGTATCGTCCTTCCACTGGTATGTTTTTTTGCTTCCTGCTTAGAATCGTTTGGGATCAAGTTTTTTCACTGTCTTGGCCGGATTGCCCACAACTACAGTATAATCTGGAACATCCTTTGTTACTACAGATTCTGCGCCAACTATGGCATACTTTCCGACAGAGACACCCGGCAGGATCGTCGCCCCTGCTCCAATCCAGGCACCTTGCCGGATCAGGACCGGTTTGCACAGGAGGATCTGCCTTTCATAAATGGAATTTAATACTTCGGTAAACAAATAATGGATTCCAGTATCTACATCGTCTTCATGATATTCTCTCGGAGAACTTGAAAATGCGTTACCCTGGATCTTTGACTGATATGCTTTAAATCTTGTGTAGTGTTGCTTTTGTCCTGTTGTAAAGAGCAGTTCTTCTACATCTTTAAGCTGTCGATTTCCGAGGATGGGGGCATCCAGTAGAACGTAGTTGCTTAGGGCAAGTATAGATTTCCACAGACCATTATTATTAGCAAGAGTGTTGGGATCGTGTATTAAGAGATTGTAGTTCCGATATAGTATTGGGCCATACAAAATAGTCATTATTTCGTTATCATTATCCGACAGCATTGCGGCAAGAGGAAGAAGGCAGCAGAATCTCAGGGAGCAAGCGCACCGTCTCTGCAATCATGACGACTAAGAGGATTCGAACCTCCGACCTACCGCTTAGGAGTTCGAAAAGTGTTCGCTCATCCTCGTCAAACGAAGTGCTAAATTGTCAGGAATTGTAAGGCTTAGAAACGATTCCGCTGTCTTTTTGA
>CADBME010000144.1 GCA_902795715.1 uncultured Lachnospiraceae bacterium
AGAGGAATTCAGGGAGAAGGCAAGGCATATGATGTTCCTGATCCACGAGATGCTGCCGGAAGCCCTGAGAAAAAAAGCAGGATACCTTTCCTTTGCCAGAGATAAAATCAGGAATATCCCCTTTGTCTTTTCATCAAAGCCTGTGGGAAAACATGTTTATTATATAGGTAAAAGGATGAAGGAGACTGTTCCCGCCTGGGAGAATGGGGAAATGTCACCTTTTTACCGGGCCTTTCTAGAGGGAATCGGGGAAGACTTTTTGAATAATTCGGAGACTTTCGGGTGTTTTCTTGAAAGAAGCAATGAACTGCTTGAAAAGCAGGCGGGGGGCAGGAGCCCCATGCCTTGCCTGGCTTTCCTTTATCTGAGTCTGCCTGAGAGAACAGACCGGATTCCTTCCCTCCCCCTAATGCAGGACCGGATTCCCGAATTACTCTACTGGGGAGCCTCTGATCCGGCTTTTGCCGAGATTGCAGAGGATATTCTTGACAGGGTTCACAGGGAATTCCCTGATACATGCCCAACAGATGAATACATCAGAATCCTTGCCGGGGGCTGCACCAAGAGAAGTATGGACCTGACAGCCCGGGAAATCCGATGGGCCCTGAACCGGCCCGGCTGCAGTGAGGAGGAAGCCATGGAGCTTAGGGAGGAGATTAAGGACCAATGGGAAGCTCTTTATGCGTCTCTTTCCGGGAAGACAGATCCGGAGACCGGTTCGGCCGGTCAGAAGAAAAGAAGCCTGCCCCATACGGATCTTTCTATCGATTCTTCAAAGATTAATACCGGGCCGGATGCCCCGCTGCCGGACAAACCGTCGACGGGTGGCCTTCACTATGAAGGTCTTCAGGCAGAAAGCCGCCACCAAAACAATTTGCTGATGGAAGAAAGACAAGCCAGGCAGGAATATGAAGACCTGCAGATAGAAGAGAGACAGGTCGAAGAGCAGTATGAAGACCTGCAGAGGGAAGAGGGACAGGCCAAAGAGCGAGATGTGGATCTTCCGATGGAAGAGGAAGAAGGGGACGGCAGCCGGATTGCCCAGGTCCGGGCTGTGGATGACGGGATTGAGGATTCCCTGACATTTTTGATCACAGGTATCGTCCAGGGGTTTATGACCGGATGCATGCTCTATCTGTCCCACTATACCATGAAGCTCGGCCACTGGAAAATAGCTCTGGGACTCCTGGGAATCTGGATACCCATCATGGTCAATTACTGGTATATTCTCCGGCAGAAAGGGGAATGGAGACCCTTGTGGAAGATATGGGGACTCTGTCTGACGGAAGGATTGATTATTGAGATTGCTGCATGGTTTTTCCCCACCCAGAAAATGAGGCTGGTTTTCTTTTTCGTGCTGGGAATCGGGGTACTCCTGGTACAGCTGGCAGGCATGGTAAGACTGGTAAGGAAAAACAGAAACCAGACGGGAAGGAGAGATTAAATGGCGCTGAACAGAGATCTGATGCAGACCGGTGATACGGACGAGTTTGTAAGGGAAATTGAGGAAAAACTTCAACAGAAGAAGGAAAACCGCCGCCCCTTTGCTGAGTTTCTGGAAGAAAAAATGGACCGGTTTGATTACAGCAATACATCCCTGGCAAAGAAAGTATTTCGAAGGACTAATTCCGCTAAAGAAGGGAAGGGCACTTACATCCCTGTTACCCGCCAGGCTATCGGCTCCTGGCTGAAAGGGTCCATGCCATCCGCCCGGGAAGTATATGTCACCCTGGGCCTGGCTTTTGAGATGGACCTGGATGAGATCAATCACATTTTACTGGAAACCTATATGGGTTACGGTCTCTATTGCAAAAACATCGAGGATGCCCTGTGGATAGCCCTGATCAACGGGTTATTTGACATCCATGACATGGAGTCTGTCCGGGAGAAGGTGGAGAACCTCCTGGCTTCCGGGTCAGACGAGGGGAACCGGAGTCTTGCCACCACAGACCTCTGGGTCATGCTGGCCCAGGCTGACAGCCTTGATGAATTCTACGGGCTGATCAGAACTTACCGCGAAGAATTCCATGAAGGTACCCGCCAGTTTGGCCGCTGTCTGGAGGAAGTGATCGAGGAGGAATATGGCTATTATGAGAAAGCTTCCTGGTTTCTCCGGGATATCGGCTGCCTTCACTGCGAGGCCCAGTTTTCCAAAATCCGGGCGGGTAAGGCCATTGTGACCAGAGAATGGCTTCTGCGTTTCTGTCTCGCTCTCCAGCCTTCCTACGAGTCGGTTGAGAAACTTCTGGCCAAGGCTCAGATGGAGCCCCTGGGAATTACGCCGGTGGAGATTATCATTGAGATGATCTGCCGGTACAAAACCAACTCTCTTGCCAATACCCAGGAGATGTGGATCCTGATTGAGACCGTAACCGACCATCTTCGTCAAAAGGGCTATGATATCAATGAAGAGCTTTGCCGAAAGTACCATTCGGTTTACGAGATGCCCACCCATCAGAAATGGTGGATCTCCATCTGCATCGGCAGCCAGATCCGAGCCAACCAGAAGGCCCGGGACTATGGCTATGAGAAAAATGGTTACTGCAGGTATGCTTCCGTGGACCGGGTCCTCTTTGACGATGTAAACCGGCTTCGGAAAAATACTCTTTTTAAAGACTATTCGGCAAGGTACGGGACCTGTGCCTGCGATCCGCAAGACCAGGAGGGCTTCAGCGAATTTCCCGCCCTTTTTGTTGACAGGAAAGCAACCTCCGATATTGTGGAGATGGAAAAGTTTGCCGATTACTGTTATATGAGAAAACCCAGCCGCTTTTCCCAGGATTTCCTGATGAATGATATCTATTACTACAGTGCCCTTCTCTACACCATCTGGACGGGAAAATGTTTCCGAAAGGATGAGGTGGAGGAGAGCCTGGCCCAATTCGGCCAGGAACTGGACCGGGCAGGAATCCGGGGAAAGGACCTTTACGATATGATTTCTCTGAACCTCAGAGACGATGCCGTTTATGATGAAAAGAGCACCATACCCAGGATCCTTCAGGCTCTCTGGCAGATAGGAATGCCTGATCAGGAGGCCGGTGAATAATAGCCAATTAAGGTCTGAAGACCTGACCGGTCGGCATGGAATCGGACCGGGAGGCGTAAAAACAGCATAAAGACCATTCATTGAAAGCAGCTTTTGTTTCATGTTATGCTCCTGTTGAAGGAAAGCAGATCCCCATGTCTCTGAGGGCATGGGAAAGATTCCACCGGATTTGCCGACAAATCAATCCGGTGGGACCGCCATTTCAACAGGAGCTGATTTTATGTCTTTTTTTTCTCAGATAGGAATTTTATTGCTCATATCCGGCATTAGCATTGTTCTGCTTCGGACTAACCGGGACCTGGAAAAAGCCTGCAGGGAAGGAGAACACTTTGTGGATGAATGGGCCATGATGCTGGAGAAAAAGACAGGTTACGAGGATTCATCCGGAGCAGGAATACAGGAAAGCATACCGGAAGAAAGTGTTCACAGGGAAGAAGCTGCAGAAGGAAGATCAGGGGAACTATCCCCTGAAGAGACTTCCGACCTCAGGGTAAAAGAAGATAAAGCTGATTATGATCCCGCCTTTCTTCCCTATCTTCAAATGCTTGATGAAGAGGGGCATCCTCTGGGAAAGGTCCGGGTGGCCCGGCTTCCCTTTGTCATAGGGAGAGATCCTTCCTGTGACCTTCGCTTAAGTGATCTGTGCGTAGCCCGGCGTCATTGTCGGATTACAGCCCGGGAAGGAAAACTGTTTCTGGAGGATCTGGGAACCCGGAACCGGATGATGGCAGATGGAAGGGAGACAGATCGGGTCCTACTAAGGGAAGGATTGCGGCTGCAGATCGGTGAGACCGGCATGGCTGTCTTTTTTCCGGAGAGATCAGCTATTGGTAAAGAAATGTACTGAAAAGATGTAATAATGCACTGAAAGGTTGTCCTATGGAAGCAGCAGAAAGGAATAAGAAATACCATTCTTATAAAAGAATTCAATTTGAATTATCCCGTGCTTTTTACACACTCAAGTCCGGCCAGCTGATTGCGGTTTTGCTCCTTCAGGCAGCCGCTTTTCTCTTCGCCTGGTCAAAGGGGGCCGGTGCTCTTTACCGGGATATGATCGGACCTGTAATCCTGATTACCCTGAGCCTGTGGATTTATACCGGAATGGTCCACGGCAATCGGAGGATTCTGGTATGCTGCCTCCTCCTTCTGACGGTAGGAACCATGCTTCAGAGCATTTTTCTGGCGGAAAAGGGTGCGGGAACCCCTGTATCCGGCCTTAGCAGATCCCTTGCAGGAGAACTCCAGGTCCAGTATATGGCCGGGCTGGGGGCGGCTCTCCTGGCAGGTTTTTTCTATTTTCATTGTAAAAAAATAGTTTCCGTGGAGGTTTGCAGACTTCTGCTGGCTCTTTCCCTTATCCTTTCCCTGACAGCTCTCTTGCATTCCGCTGCCGTGGGAGGGGCCAGGAACTGGATTCATATCGGTTTTCTTTCCATACAGACGACTGAACTTGTCAAACCCACCTATCTTCTTACGGCTGCCGCTTTACTGGGAACCGGTCAAAAACCATCCGGGAATCAGATCTTCTCTTTCGGGCTTACCACGCTGATCCTTACGGGAGTTATGATTCTGCAGGGGGAATTCGGAACCTTTCTTCTGATCCTTCTGGTTTTTTTCTGCCTCATGGTCCTTTTCGTGCCGGAAAAAAAATACATACTTCTGACAGCTTTGGTTCTGGGCGCCCTGATTCTTTTGGCTCTTGCAGCCGGTCTCTCTCTTTCCGCCCTGGAAGCAGGCGGAAAAGCAGGCGGTCTTTTCCCGCCGGCCCGGGCCTTCCTCTCCGCTTTCAATAAGATTCGCAACCGTTTTGTCTACTGGCTCCATCCTGAGCGGGATCCCCAGGGACTGGGATACCAGCTGCTCCGGGCCAGGGAGGCTATTTTCCTGGGAGGCTGGTTTGGAACATCCTCTCTGACAAAGCTCCCGGTGGAAACCAGTGACCTGGTTTATCCGGCCCTGATTGAAAGATGCGGTCTTATTTTTGCCCTGCTTGTGTTTGTTTTATATATCAGTCTGTGGCTGGAGGGAATCCGGGTCAGCGTCCGCAAGCAGGACCGGGTCCACAAAGTGATAGCGGCGGGCAGTGCCTTTTTCTTATTTGACCAGACTCTGATCATCATTGCCGGCAGCACAGGACTGTGCCCTCTGACCGGAATAACCCTTCCCTTTATTTCCAGCGGAGGAACTTCATTGGTCATAAGCTTCGTTCTCGCAGCCTGGCTGATCACCGCATCCGGGAATATCTCATGGAAAGGAGAAGACATTGAAGAGAAAGAATTATTTGCACAGAGCACAATTGGTCCAAAGCTTCACTCTGGTCTGCGTCATATTTATGCTCATTTCCCTGGTAAGGATATCGGCCATCCTGCCCGGCCTGTCAAAGGAAGACGATATGAAAAAGAGCCAGGCCAAGGAAAAAGCCTGGAGAAAGGAATACCTTCGGGGAAGTGTTCTCGACCGTCACGGTAAGAAGATCTGCTGGTCGGAAAAGCCCATGGGGGAAAGAAAGGTGATTCATCCCCAGGCCTGTTCCGGATTCCTGGGATACTGCTCTGTCCGTTACGGGACGGCCGGCCTTGAGAAAAGCTATGACCCCTACCTGACCAGGAGCCCTTCCAAAAAAGGGGAAAAGAAAGGGGCTGATCTGACTCTCACCATCGATGAGGCTCTCCAGGAAGAAGCCTACCGGCTTATTGAGGACTGGGAGGGATCCCTGGTGGTTCTGGATGCCGGATCCGGGGAGATTCTGGCCCTGGCCTCCTCCCCCTCCTACGATATGAACCGGCTGGAGGATGAGTGGGAGAAAATTTCCGGTCAGTCAGGGATGCTGCTCCCCAATGCTTACCGGAATCCGGTATCTCCGGGCTCTGTATTCAAGCTGGTGGCTTCCCGGGAAATCCTGGAGGAGGGAATCCAGAAAGAAAGTGTGGATGATAAGGGATACCTGGTGGTGAACGGGCAGAAAATCCATAATTACAAGGGAACTGCCCATGGAAGAATCTCTTTTACAGAGGGATTTATCCACTCCTCCAATGTTTATTTTATGGATCGGGCCCTGAAGCTTGGCGGCCCTCGTCTGGAGGAAGCGGCGGCATCTTTTTTGATCGGCAGGGATATCCCTCTGGACTTTACCACTCTGCATTCGACCTTTGATCTGGAGGACGGATCGGACAATCTTGTGGCGGTAACTGCTTTCGGACAGGGAAATACCCTGATCACACCCCTTCATATGGCCATGATCACCCAGAGCATTGCCGGGGAGGGAGTTATGAAAAAACCTTATCTGGTCAAGGCCGTAACGGATGCAAGAGGCAGCCGGATTCTTGAGGGGGAGGAGGGTATTCTGATCCGAACCATGAGAAAGGAGACGGCGGGCAAGCTTAGCCGGGTCATGAAAAAAGCGGCCCATCATTATGGACTGAGAAAAGTGGGAGAAGAATCCTGTGATATTGCCGCCAAAACCGGGACAGCCCAGAGAGGAGACGGGACCAACAATGCCTGGCTGGCTACTTTTGCCCCGGCAGACCATCCCCGCTATGTGATTGTCGCATCCCGTCTGAAGACAAAAAAGATCGGAAGGGACCTGGGCTCCGTGGTAGAAAAGCTCTATGATTTTCTTCTGGACAGAGATCAGGAAGATAACAGAATCTCAAGATAATCGTGAAGAGAGAGACCGGGGGAGGGATGAAGTCCGGTCTCCAGGAGAGAGTATACGGAAGAAGGCACAGTGATGCCTTCTTTTTTTTCTTCATAATCTATGAGATACTGGTTCATCATCAGGGCAAGTTCCTGAACCAGCAGCTGGTCTCCGGCCAGGTTGGGGTTGAGCTGATAGGAAAAACGGAGACTGTAGTCCGGATTGGGATTCAAACGATAAAAATAAGCCCCAGTAAAGTCTACCAGACACAATGGACCTTCTTTCCGGATCAGAATATTTCCCGGGTTCAGGTCGGTGTAGAGGACGCCCAGTGAGAGCAGGTCGCCCAGGAGATGACCCAGCCGGGCCAAAATAGAAAGAAAAACCGAAAGCTCTGTTTCCTTCAGGAGCCGGGACAGGGGAATGCCGTCTACATACTCCATGCAGATAGCATTAAAGGGTCCTTCTGAGCCCATACAGAAGTGGTCTGAGTAATCGAGATAGCGGGGAAGCCTGCTGTCCCGGATCTGGCTCATTACCTGGTATTCGTCACGGACTGCCCGGACCAGATCCCGGCGCAGAGGGGAGACGGCCTTGATAAAACAGGCTTCCCCATCTGCAAATCCCCGGATCAGAAGGGTGTCTTTTTTTCTTTCCGTCAGGCTGCAGGATGTCAGATGGTTAAAATACATAAGTGTTCTCCCGTATAGATAGTTCACAGGCTTGTAATCTGCCTGCAGGTGCAGACCTGCTCTTCGATTATATCACGGACGGAGCCGGAGAGCTGAAAAAGATTGAAATATTTCTTATAATCCCATAGAATAATAAAAGAGAAATAAACATGTTTACATACAGGAACCGGAGGGGAAGGATGACCTGTTTTTTTGATAGTGTAGTCAATAAAAGACGAACCAATGAAGACAGTTACTGCAAGATGGAGCTGGCTCTGAACCATGAAGCCCGGGTCTGTTCCCTTGTCGTGGCGGACGGCATGGGTGGTCTGGCAGCCGGTAAAGAGTATTCGAGTGCGGCGGTCAGGCTTTGGTATCGGGATCTGGTGAGGACATTGCTTTCGGATGAGTTCTCCCGGAACACTCTGGAAAATCAGCTGGAAGTGTTGAAAGACCATACCATCCGGACCTATGCCAGAATCGGAAGGACCCTCTACAAAAAAGGTCTGGACAGCGGAATGAGAGGGGGAACGACCCTGACCACGGTAATTCATTTCTGGAATTTCCTCCTGATCGCCAACTGCGGGGACAGTCCGGTCTATGGAATCCGGGACGGAGAGCTTGTCCTGCTCAGTGAGATCCAGAATGTGGCCGGACAGATGGTCAGAGAGGGGAAGACCAAACCGGGCAGCCTCCTTTATTATCAGAACAAAAACCGCCTTTTATCCTATGTAGGCGGCAGAGAAGAGGTCCATCCTTTTGTCAAAGTGGTGGATTCCAGAGATTATGATGGCATAATCCTGGGTTCGGACGGAGCTTTCGGAAGTCTGGATGAGGAAGAGCTCCAGTGGATTTTAGGCCAGGCCGGGGAGCCGGGGGCCCTGATCCGGACCCTCTTTGATGCGGCCAGGGCCAAAGGAGAAGAGGATAATCAGACAGCCATTCTCTACTATCCCCGGGGAATTGCAGACCGCTATTACGACAGGGAGAACCAGGAGGATACGGGGCTCTCCTTCTTTGACGAAGATTTGAAAAAGGAGGGAGAGAATACAGAATCTGAGAGCCTTTTTTCCGGAGAGGAGACCTTGGAGAGCTCCTTCCGTTTCGATCAGGCTGAGGATTACGGCGAGGCTGAATGGGAGTATGTATCGATTCGAAGGAGGATACACATACCGGATGTCAGGGGCCTGATTCGCAAGGCAGCCTCCAGGATCAGGAGGAAGTAGGGATCAATCGGCTTAAAAAGGATTCTTATTGAAGGGAAAACAGGAGTTATAAAGGAAAAGCAGGAGTGAGGAGAGTAAGCGGAATATGAATCACTATTTCTCTGAAGGAGAAACCTTTGTATGGACCAAAGACCGGGACAGATCCGGTACGGACCTGCGTCTGTCTCTCCGTATTGTGAGGGAGAAATACAGGTCGGGAAACAAACAGAATCTTATAGCGGAAGAAGTGCGGACAAAAAAACTGTTTTTCATGAAGGTGCTTTTCCGGGAAACTATGGATGAAGTCTATGTGGAGAAGGAGAGTAAAGTACAGCTTTATTCCCCTTTTATCGTCCGAATTTACGGAGGCATGCTGGATGAAGAACACTTGCGCTTGATCACTTTGATGGAGTACATTCCCGGCCAGGATCTGTCCGATCTGATTTCGGGAGGGCATCTGGC
>CADBME010000145.1 GCA_902795715.1 uncultured Lachnospiraceae bacterium
CCTCTGCTTTCCAGTCCGGAGCAACCAGGTTGAGCTGGCGCAGATCACCGGCCAGGGTCCGGTAAACCAGTTCCACCAGCTTTGCCATCTCCTCCCGGCTTCCTGCCAGACGGACTAATTCCTCCCGATCCCAGGGAGCTGCATCCACGGTCAGAGGCTGAAGTTCCCCTCTCTTCCCGGAAGGTCCCCAGAAATCTCCCGGACTCAGATAGTCTGTCGGCGTAACAGGAACCGAAGCCAGCTGATAGAGATGAACCACCTTATTCTTCCGTCCTGCATTCCCGGCCTTGCTGGGCATGGCCGTCATCTTGACATAACCGCAGACCGGACTGTAGAGAAGCATCTCCACGGGAATGCGGCTTCTGTAATCCGGGACTGCAGTCAGAGCCAGCTTCTCCAGCTCACGTAGAAGGAGGGGATCCTCCGGCGTAGAAGAAGCGGTAATCCCCCAGCCCAGCTTCTCGCCGGTTATACTGTGATCCGACCAGGTATATGTGTGTCTCAGATAGGTCGTCTTCACGCCAGCCATCCCCTTTCCTGCATAAATTTCATAATCAGCCACAAGAGTGGCTCCTCCACGCGAATGGGCCTTATTTTACTTACGGCTTTCACAACTTTTTCCCCGCCCTCGGTCTTTACCGTAGTCTCACATCCCAGGGCGGACACAGCAAAAAGACTGCTGTATTTATAATCATCCAGGGCTCTTTGCAGCCTGTATATTTTCTGGTCAAAGATCTGCCGCAGAACACTCTGCCGCAGAAAATGAAGGTCGGTATCCATAAAACCATAGGAGACCTGATCCCGCTGAAAAAGGAGTTCGCTCCCGCGAAATTCCCGGATTTCCTGCAGTTCCTCCAGCAGATCGCTTTTGGCTATGGTTAAAGCCATCCCCTTCTCCCGTAGTTTACCGTCTCCGATGGTCGAGCGGATGGCTTCGAGAACAATATCGGCCTTTCTCTCCGAAATCAGTCCTTCACCGGTTCCCTCTCCGGTCAGATAATCCATCTGATCCATAACCATTTTTCCGTTATCATTACTGGTTTTCTGGATGGCGACCTGTTCCGCCAGGCTCATAAGGTGAAGCTGATCGAGGATTCTCCCCTCATCGGGACTGCGCATGGTAATCAGCGAATGAGAAAGGTGCATCTGGGCAGGGTCAACCAGGCAGATAAAGCCATCCATATGCCTTACAAATCCGGTTGTTCCGCTGCCGGTAGCCTCGCGAATCAGCTCACCGGCCACATCGTAAATAGCAGCCAGCATGGTGAACTCCCGGTTCTCCAGCCGGTAAGAGATCTCCAGAAACAAGGGTTTTTTAAAAGTCTTTCCGGTGGATTCCGGACAGATTCCCGAGTGAAGGAGACGGTCTGCGTTTCTCTCCATTTCCAGCTTATAGTCGTCATTGGGATTACCAAAAGCATTTCTGACGGAAAGATTTTCCCTCTGAACCATCTCAAAACCGTTCATCAGCAGAGTCGACAGGTATACGGTTTTGCCTGAGGCAACACTTCCGGCCATGCCGATCATCATCATCTCATATCGGAAAAAATTCCTCGGAAGAACATTGTGGCAGCATGGGCAGACCATGGTGTTGGAAAAGAGACTGACTGCTCCTTCATCCACCTGGAAAGAATAACCTCCGCTTTCCGGGTCATAATGCTTGACCGCAAGATCCCTTCTGGCCGCAGACAGGTCCCGGTTCAGCTCGGCCATTATGGAATTGTCCACCACCACTCTTCTGGAATCAATCTGTTCTTCGGGAATCCCCATGGCGCTCCAGAAAGCCACATAAGCCTGATCAACCTTTTCCGCAGCCAGATTGTTAAGAGCCGGCGACTGAAAACGCATTCCGGCAGGACGAAGCAGAAAACCCGCATCAGAATTAACCACATCCCGAAAACAATAAGGACATTTTTTTGTGATTTTTCCGGACTTATCTCCTTCGGTCATCCGAATCTCCATATCTTCCTCCACCTCTTATCATCAGCAGCCGGAAACTAGCAGGCTGCGGTGGCCATGATTGAAATCTCATGCCTTGTTTCAAGAATAATATAATACTGAATATCTTTGCGGATCAGGGCTCTGTTCACTGTCTCTCCCTCGCCCCTTCCCATACCGGCCTCACGGATAACGAAGGGCATGCCGTCAGAGAGGACCAGTAGAGAATCCGGGTTCTCACAGGCACAGATTCTGATATCGGACTCCTCAATGTAAAAGGTGTATTCCCTGCCGGAAGAATGCCGGCCATGCATGAGGATCTCTTCGAGGGCTATCGAGCCCCGGCGAAACCGCCCATCATTTTGCACGGCACTGCAGCCTCCGAAGGCTGTTCCGTGGGTAATCAGAAAATCCAGATGAAAAACCAGATTCTTCCGGATCTCCTCCTCCCTTTTCTTCCGGGCTTCCTCCTCCTGGCGGATTCTCCCCAGACGTTCAGTCTCCTCCCGGGCAATTCCCAGAACCACC
>CADBME010000146.1 GCA_902795715.1 uncultured Lachnospiraceae bacterium
GCCCGGAATCCGTTCAGCACCATTTCAAAGCCGTTAACATTCTGCACTTCATCAATGAACAGGTATTTCAGTCCTTCTGCCTTAGAAAATCTTGCAATGAGTTCTTCTAACTGCCCGGATTCCACAATTTTATTGTATTCTTTTTTATCCAAATCAAAATAGACTAACAGCCAGTTATCTTGGATTATTTTTGCAATAGCCTTGTATTCTCCACTCTTCAGTTCTTCCCACATTCTATCTATAGAAATCTCAGGAATCCCCTTATTACGGGTTATTAACAGTTGCATGTGCCGTTCTCTGGAACGGCTTGCGCCAAAAACCAATGTCCCCCTAATAATCACATCGTTATTATCGCTTATAGGCGTCTTAACATCTGAAGAAATTAACTTTGCCTCAACCCATGTTCCTTTTAAAGAATTCAAAAATCTGACATTGGGCGATTTTATGGGATCCGTGTAAAATTCAAGAAAATACGGGTGATAGCCTTTAACATTTTCCCACACAGAAATATTATCCGTATTATCTGCCATATCGGCTTTTTTTACATTCTCTATGAAAGCCTTATCCCTTTTTATCATATAATCTGTAATTAACGATATCTGAAAAATCTTTTCGTCTTTGTCTATCTGGGTAATAACACGAGCATATAATGCTCGCTCAACGCCAGAACAAACATCTTCAATATTGCTATATAATTCCTTGCCAAAATTTTCAAAATCTTTGTAGTTATTAGGTATCCTGCCAACAGGTTTTATTGCACGTTTTCCAGTCATTTCTTTACCATCACCTGTATCCACTAAAAAAATCCGTAAAAACAAATTACGATTATAAAATTCACATTTTATCTACTTTTTTAAGTATCTTAGAAATATATTGTTCTTAACTTTTGGCATTACAGCGGAACCTACACTTTATACAAGAGGGCTGCTCCGCACTATAAAATCTTCTGTTACATACAGTATAGAAATTTGTAGTTGCGAAAAATTATGGATTTAACCATTTCTAATCCGCTTGGTGTGTGGCGTTTCACGTTTTATAAGTGGTAAAGTCGGGATATGTATTATGATAGGGCATTGAAAGAACTGCTTTGGCGGAGCAATTCTTTTAGCGATTGTGTCAAGAATTTTCCTCAAACTCTTTCAAAATTCTCAGCACGGTTTCCTCGAAAGCTACCATGTTTTGTGTTTTCTGTATTTTATCTGCGTTAAACTGTTGCGGTATATTCAACTTTTGCAAAATTGCCTGCCGTTCGGGTTTTACTAATCGGCTCACGTCAAACCGGGTATTTTCCGGCACTTTGGGAATATCCAATACAAACACATATGGCGTATGCGCATAATGGGCTTCCTGCAACACCCCGCCGGAATCAGTCACTACGGCAACTGCATTTTTAATCAGGTGAATAGAATCAAAATAGCCTGCCGGTTCCGTCAGTATCATATTCTTCAGATGCTGTTCTGCACAAATTCGCTGTACCCGTTTTCTGTTACGCGGATGCACAGGGAAAATCACTGGGAACAATGCTTTTTCCATACCACATAAGATTTCTGTCAGACACTTATCATTGGAATTTTCCTGCCGGTGACAGGTCAGCAGATAAAACTTTTTCGTAACAGTAATTACTTTATTCGTATGCAAACTGATCAATTGCGGATGCCAGGGTCTGTTTACATGTTTACAAAAGGAAATCTCCATCAAATTTCCAATATATCGCGCCTTTCCGTCCAACCCTTCCCGCCGCAGATTCTCCATCGCCTGGTCTGTCGAACACAATAGCAACGAAGAAATCCGGTCAACCGTTTTCCGTATCTGTTCTTCCGGGTTATTTACCAATCCTGCCCGTTCCCCTGCTTCCACATGGATCGCAGGGATTTTTAATTTTTCTGCTACTAATGCCCCCGACAGTGTGGAGTTGGTATCGCCATAAATCAACACGGCGTCTGCTTTCTCCTGCAGGACGACAGGCTCCAGTCCCAGCATCATACAATCTATCTTTTCCTGTTCCGTAACACCAGTTACCGTAAGCATATAATTCGGATTTGGCATCTCCAGCTCACGGAAAAATACGTCCGACATATTTGCATCGTAATGCTGTCCAGTATGGATCAAAATTTCTTTATGCTCTTTTCGTATGATGGGTGACAAGACCGCAGCTTTTACAAATTGCGGTCGCACGCCAATAACAGTACAGATTTTCATTAAACAAAACCTTTTATCAGTTTTTACCAGGAATATAACATCTTAATTCAGTTTCCCCAATATATTTTCAATTTCACAAATTAACTTCCTATTGTTATCTTCAACGGTAACACGTTCCGTATAGGCTTTGACTCTTTCTTTATAAAACCCGTAATTACGTAAGACTTCATTGATTCCATCCGCAAACTGATCGTCCACAACTCCAATCTTTTCTTCATCACAAATTCGTTTCAACGGCGAATTGGAAGTGGTGACAA
>CADBME010000147.1 GCA_902795715.1 uncultured Lachnospiraceae bacterium
CATGACGGATTTCGGCCCCCTGATTGCCAACCCCATGAGTTTTCTCCTGGGGGCAGCAGCACAGTTCGGCATCTATTCAGCTTATTTTCTGGCCATGTTCATGGGCTTTTCCGGAAAATCCGCCGCGGCTATTTCCATTATCGGCGGAGCGGATGGTCCTACCTCTATTTTCCTGGCCGGGAAACTGGGGCAGACGGCTATTATGGGCCCCATTGCCGTGGCGGCCTATTCCTATATGTCTCTGGTTCCTATCATTCAGCCGCCCATCATGAAGCTGCTGACAACCGAGGAGGAGAGAAAGATCCGTATGGAACAGCTTCGTCCGGTTACCAGGACCGAGCGGATTCTTTTCCCCATCGTGGTTACTATAATCGTCTGTCTGGTTCTTCCCACTACAGCTCCTCTTGTAGGTATGCTTATGCTGGGTAATCTTTTCCGGGAATCCGGTGTGGTCAAACAGCTGACCGAAACGGCTTCCAATGCTCTGATGTATATTGTCGTTATCATCCTGGGAACCTCCGTAGGAGCGACCACAAGCGCAGAAGCTTTCCTGAAGCTGGATACCATTAAGATTGTGGTACTTGGTCTGGTCGCTTTCTCAGTCGGCACGGCAGCCGGCGTCCTGTTCGGAAAACTCATGTGCAAGATTACCGGAGGCAAGGTGAATCCTCTGATTGGATCAGCCGGTGTTTCGGCTGTTCCCATGGCCGCCCGCGTGTCCCAGAAAGTGGGTTCGGAAGCAGATCCGGCCAACTTCCTGCTCATGCATGCTATGGGTCCCAATGTGGCCGGCGTAATCGGTACCGCCGTCGCAGCCGGTGTATTTATGGCGGTCTTCGGCGTTTAAAGTTGAATCGAATTATTGGGGGAGAACTGAGCTTTTCCCCAATTGGTTTCTAGTACAAGGAGGAATAGAATGGATACGATAAAAAAACCGGTGAAGATTACAGAGACCGTTCTTCGTGACGCCCATCAGTCTCTGATCGCTACCCGGATGACCACAGAAGAAATGCTTCCCATCGTGGACAAGATGGATCAGGTTGGCTATCATGCTGTGGAATGCTGGGGAGGCGCTACCTTTGATGCCTGCCTCCGTTTCCTGAAAGAGGATCCCTGGATCCGTCTCAGAAAGCTTAGAGACGGGTTTAAGAATACAAAACTTCAGATGCTTTTCCGCGGGCAGAATATCCTGGGTTACAAACCCTACCCGGATGATGTCGTGGAATACTTTGTGGAAAAATCCATTGCAAATGGTATCGATATCATCCGTATCTTTGATTGTCTGAATGACCTGCGTAATCTTCAGACGGCAGTGGATGCCACCAAAAAAGAAAAGGGACATGCCCAGGTGGCTTTGTCCTATACCATCGGTGATGCCTATACCCTGGAATACTGGGCAAAGATGGCAAAACAGATTGAGGAGATGGGAGCTGATTCCCTTTGTATCAAGGATATGGCAGGACTCCTGGTTCCTTATGAAGCAACCCGGCTGGTCAAGGCTCTCAAGTCTTCTTCTGACATTCCCGTGGAGATTCACACCCACTATACCAGTGGAGTAGGCGGAATGACCTATCTGAAGGCGGTAGAAGCCGGTGCGGATATCATTGACACGGCCATGTCTCCCTTTGCTATGGGAACAAGCCAGCCTGCAACGGAAGTACTGGTCGAGACCTTCCGCGGCACTCCCTACGATACCGGACTTGATATGAAGCTGCTCGGTGAGATTGCCGATTATTTCCGCCCTATCCGTGAAAAAGACCTGGAGAGCGGTTTGATGTCCACCAAAGTTCTGGGCGTGAACATCCGTACCCTTATGTACCAGGTGCCCGGCGGTATGCTTTCCAATCTGGTTTCCCAGCTGGCAGAGCAGGGGGCATCCGAAAAGTTTTATGATGTGCTGGAAGAAGTACCCAGAGTACGGAAAGACTTTGGAGAACCTCCCCTGGTCACTCCCTCCAGCCAGATCGTCGGCACCCAGGCTGTACTCAATGTTTTGATGGGAGAGCGCTACAAGATGATTTCCAATGAGTCAAGAGCTCTTCTGAGAGGGGAGTACGGTCAGACCGTAAAACCTATGAATAGAGAAGTACAGAAAATGGCAATCGGAGACGAGGAGCCTATTACCTGCCGACCGGCCGATCTTCTTGAGCCCGGCCTGCCTGAATTTGAAAAGGCAGTGGCTCCCTGGAAGGAACAGGATGAAGATGTTTTATCCTATGCTCTTTTCCCCCAGGTTGCAGAGGAATTCTTCAAATACCGGTCTGCCCAGAAAACCCATGTGGACCCGGCCAAAGCCGATGAAAAAAACGGGGCCTATCCGGTCTGAG
>CADBME010000148.1 GCA_902795715.1 uncultured Lachnospiraceae bacterium
ACAGAGAAGAATAAGGACAAAGATATCTTTCGTTATTATTACCTGGATATTGAACAAGCAATCAATCCTTTGTGTGATCGTGTTGATGCTATTATGTCGATTCCAGCTGGCAGACAGCTAACTTCAAATTTTGGTCGGGATGTTGACCTCGATCTTTCCACACAGGAACTTGAATTCAAGAATAAAATGTTTCCGCTGAATATCATCCTGGACTTCGTCAGGTGTCAGGAATGGCAGAATAAATATTATGCGTATTATAATTATGATCCAGCGGTTATTCAGGAATTTACCAAGTTTAATAATGAAATTGTGATTCCAACCATGCAATATAAGATGCCGGTTATTAAGCTGGGGATCGATACGCCAAAAGAGGCGGTTTGTCAGGTGTTTGAAAATGTAAATACCGGTGGTGTTTCCCTCACTGTATTTGAGCTGGTCACAGCTGTGTTTGCAATGGATGACTTTGAACTTAGGAAAGACTGGGAAGATCGCAAAGATAAATACTTTGATGGAGATATCCTTTCAATTATAACGGCTACGGACTTTTTGACAGCCATAACGCTCCTCTCTTCTTACAAAAAGACAAATGGAAAAGGTACTGTTAGTTGCAAGAAGAAGGATGTTCTGAACTTAACCCTGCAAGAATACAACAAATATGCAGATACTCTTTCTGTAGGATTTGTTGAAGCAGAAAAACTCCTTCAGGAGGAACGTATTTTCAGCAAGAAGGATCTTCCATACACGACCCAGTTAATTCCGCTTGCCGTCTTATGTACGTTATTGGCTGAGGAAAATAAGATCAATATCACCAATGTAAAGAACAAGATTAAGCAGTGGTACTGGTGCGGTGTGTTCGGCGAGATGTATGGTGGCGCTAATGAAACCAGGTATGTATATGATGTTGTCGGTGTGATGGAGTGGATAAATGATGCTTCTGTGCAGCCCCGTACGATCCAGGATGCATATTTTAATCCCACACGACTTCTTGGACTACAGTCACGGTTGAGTGCTGCATACAAAGGGATTCTGGCTCTTATCTTTCAGAATCACAGCAAAGACTTCATTTCCGGACGTGATATGGATTTTACCGCATACAAGTCTGATGGTATTGATATTCACCATATCTTCCCGAAAGACTATTGTATTAAATGTGGATATCCTAGTCGCAAATGGAACTCAGTTGTGAATAAGACGCCCATTTCATATTCAACGAATCGAGAAATCGGAGGAGCTGCACCGAGTAAATACCTGACAAAGATTGAAAACAAAGGCCAGGTAACGTATGAAACATTGAACACGTATCTCGCATCTCATTGGATCGATGTAAGCAGCTGCAGAGACGATGACTTCAATACATATTTTGTGAAGAGAGCGGCAGCTCTGCTTGATGCTATAGAAAAGGCTACTGGTAAACCTATATCTGGACGGAATTCTGAGGATGTGATTAAGGAATATGGCCAGGCTTTATAAGAAGTGAAATATAGGTACAAGGTTTTGTGTGCTTGCTTATTATCATTAAGGAGGCATATTCATCATGAATCCTACTTTTTCAAATTGCGCTTTTAAACTTCATTTGCCCACCTATGTTGAATTTGAAGAAGGCGTCAAGATAGATTATTTATTTGTTTACCGGGCAGGAAATACGGAAAAGATCGTGTATTATCGTGCTGAACTGATTGATAAAGTAAAGATTGTTCATTGTGATGAAACATCTGCATTTTTCAATCCTGAACAGAAACAGCAAAAAGCATACTTCAGGCTTTATCACGATAAGAAAAAAATATTTGTAAAAGGAGCTGTTTTAAAACTTGCATTTCTTTCTAATAGTGGTGAACGCACGGAGGTCTCGTATCAGTTTTCTGGCAAAGGAACCACAACACTTTTGGATGTTTCAAAAGCTCCTATGACGTCCAAAGAAAAGGAAGTATATGTAAAAACGGTTGCCTCTACATTTAGAGATAGTGATTGGAATAATTCAGGAGGAAGTAAAAGTTCCGGAAAAGAGGACGGTGGAGACCAAACATATACTGGAAATACTGTTTTCTTAGAGCTAGAGGACTATAGGAAGGCCTTAAAAACAGAAAAAGCATTTCTGGCAAGTGGCGGTGGAAAAAAGTACAAGGTTACAAACGGTAAATTAATATCCAAGAACAAGGGCGTCTATTCTTACATTTTTGATCTGGAGAC
>CADBME010000149.1 GCA_902795715.1 uncultured Lachnospiraceae bacterium
GAATCAGAACTTCCCTGGATAAAGCCGTAGAAAAGAATCATCATGGGGATTGTGCTCATCTGCTTGTCTGGGCATTACAGGATATAAATGTTCTGGATAAGAATCAGACTTTCTATGCCAAAAAGAAGGGGGTTTTATCCTGTAAAAAAGACGGGAAAACCTATAAGAGACTCACCGAGGCAGCTGATATTATCGAGATTGACGGCATTCCCTTTTCCAAACAAGAGGATTTAAAAAAAGTACTTAAAACAGGTGATATCTGCTGCTACAACAAACATATGAATGTGGTGGCGGGACTCGATGAGAAAGGAAATATTCTCTACTATGATGCCGGACTGACCCCTGTGGAAGGCCACAAGGCAGGCGGAAAATTTACAGAGGCTTTAACAAAGCCTTACCCCAGACCCAAATCACGTAATAAGCTTTATACGATTATCCGGCTGAAATGAAAGAGGCTTGACTGATTAGCTTTATATAGCTTTTTTACGTGTAGCTTTTTTATAAAGAAAAGACTTGTTGTTAAAGCCGCAGGTATCATATAATACAATTAATCTGTGACAGACTCTAATGTAATTGAGTTTCATCCAATATTGTACTAAGCAAAAGGAGGATAATAATGCGATTATTGGGTAACATCTTATGGTTTATATTTGGCGGAGTGTTTACTGGACTAGGCTGGGTTTTGTCCGGAATTATGTGGTGTATTACTATTATAGGAATTCCCTATGGACTTCAATGTTTTAAATTTGCCAAACTCTCCTTCTTTCCCTTCGGAAAAGATGTTGTTTATAACGGCGGAGCAGTCTCCTTCCTTGTAAATATTCTCTGGTTTATATTTAATGGCTGGTGGATGGCTCTCAGCAATTTCTTTTTTGGATGTCTCTGGTGTATCACAATCGTAGGAATCCCATTTGGAAAGCAGTTTTTTAAATTTGCCAGACTGTCACTGGCTCCTTTTGGGGCAGAAATCACAACCAAGTAAATAAGCTCGAAAGACCGGCACCCGACCGGATGAGTACATAGAAAAACCGTCGTTCTGACGACCGTAAGGTCGCAGACGACGGTTTTTCCAAGAAATAATCTTTTGATAAAGGTATTATATGGAGATAAACTGACCATGTTGTTTATTGACATGGTATTATTGGTGCCATAGTTATCTTACAAACCGGCAAGCTGTTCTCCGAGTGCCTGCAGGTTTGCGATTACGTCATCATCAGGCGATTCCTGACAGATTACGCCTTCCCCGCCAAGGACTACTGCTCCTGCGTCGGTCATTCTCTCTTCCCAGTCTCTCATCCACTGGCCGTCTCCCCATCCATAGGAACCAAAGAGAAGAATAGTTTTTCCGCTGGCAATACCCTCTACATCTGAGACAAAGGGATCAAACTCCACTTCTTCCAAAACCTCGGCACCCATAGCCGGACATCCCAAGGCAAAAGCTTTCTGTGCGGAAAGATCATCTATTGATGCAGACGACACTTCTACTACATCCGCTTCTTTTCCGGCTTTTGTAATCCCTTCTCCAACAGCCTCAGCCATAGCACGCGTGTTTCCTGTGCCTGACCAATATACTACACTGACTTTGCTCACAATCATATCCTCCTGTCTCTTACGATAAAGTAATCCCTATGTGGCATGTGTCTCTGCAAATACAGGCGCTGCTTTGCGGATCACGGAGTTCAATCCGATCCCCGTCAAAAGCAACTTCATAATCCGGATGCGGGCTTTATCAAATTCGCAAAAGAGCTTCTTTTTTTCAACCGGGTCACTGTATATCTTCCAGTATCCGGAACCCAGACAATTCCTCCCTTTATTAACCACAAATCCTTTGACATCTTCCGCAGGATAACCCAGCAAAATACCAATCTCATGGGGGTACTGTCCTTTTCCTTCTACATAAGTCTGATACCGTGTCCTTACTCTGGAAAGAATTTCGGCTGCACAGCATCCGGCAAGTCCGGCTTCCTTAAGATACAACTGATTGCTTACTTCAAGAATCCATTCCTCAAGCTCTTTCTCACGATATACGATAAATGTTGATCTCCCTCTATCCTCAGCCAGTTTCATACACTTCAAGCCTGTTCCTTCCAACTCTTTTTTCACACAATTATCTTCAGTGGTCGGGGCCGTCAAAAGGTTGGAAACCTTGAGCCCGGCGATTACCGGGGCACATTGGAACGCGATGCGGCTAGTCATGTTATCATGGTCTATCTGACAGAAAAGATCCCGTATCTCCTGATTCATATCTGTACTACTGTCTCCTTTATTAAGCAGGTTAGCAAACTAACCATAGTTATGAAAAGAGATAAAAAAATGATAGTTAGTTATATCTAACTATCATTATAATATTCTAACTCTCTTCCTTTGTCAACCCCCTTTATGAAAAATTTCTAAAAAAACCACCTGCCATAATGCAATGGCAGGCGGCGCTCTGGTTATGGCAGGAGTATTCTTTTCAAAACAACTATTCCTGACCAGTTATATGGTCTGAAAACCCTTTTCAAGGGAATCACCCTTATTCCACATTCACGAAGAACTTGATGGATGCTCGTCTGGACTTCTCCGGATCTTCATTTCCATTTTCATCGTATACAAGATCGGAGCTGGCATATCCTGCAGATTTGGCAACTTTTTTAAGCAGTTTTTTCTGTTCGGATGTCATGGTATTCTTATCGCTTTCCATACAGTAGTTCATTATGGCATCCGCTCTCTTCTTTGAAAGCACTGCATTATGTTCTTCTTCTCCGCTCGAATCCGTATGCCCTTCAAAACGGACTTCCTTGATGGAATCAGAATACTTGTCTCCGAATACAACCGAGGCATAAACACCCATAAACCGGTCGATGTAATCTTTTCCATCATCGGAAAGATCATAGGAATCGAGTGCAAAAAGAATATCATTACCCATTACGATTTCTCCGGTTTTATCATTGATATCCACATCGATTTTTTCTTTTTCAAAGGCTGCTTTCAATTCGCTTAGAATGTCATCTCTGACCTTTTTAGCTGCTTCCATTGTGGAATCATCAATCGAAGTTATCGTATTTTCCTCAATATTGTCCTGCATCCCGCGGTAATATAATTCAGGAGAGATAAAGGTAAACCTTTTCAGAATACCATTCTCAAAGTCCAGAATAAGATCTGCATCACCGGTTGCTTCAAGGATTTTTTTCCCCTTTGGGTCTTTCGATCCGAAATTGACCGTCAGTTTTTTTCGTGTAAGAAGAAAGGTTTTATATACAAGCAAATCCTCCGTCTTTTCATAAATATCATTAAAAGTCAGGTCATCATAGGAAGCTTTGCCACACATATCGCCGCTGCTGTCCATTGCGAAAACACCTGTCGTATCTTCACTGGAAGCATTGCAGATAATACAGTCGGCAAGAGGCGCTTCATTTTCATAGGGATTGATTGCTGCTACTGTCAAAACCGCATCTTTGTAACGGAGGAGAATATCCTTTTTGATTTCTTCCGACTTTAAAAGGGTCGTGCTGAGATCAATGTCTGCTTTTAGCTCGTAGCCCTCAACATCGCTGAGAGTGGATCCCAGGATGAAAGCAATCCTGTCTTCCATCTCAATTCCAAAAGAAGGCTTTACCTTGAAAGAATTGTCGGGCACGGATATCTTAATATCCTTGTCGCTCTTACCAACAGCCCCGGTCTCGGCATCATTTGAGATAAAAGTTCCTGCTGTTAAATCACCTGCTGCATTCAGACTTTCTTTTCCCTCTGAATCCGCTTTCTTCTGATCCTGCCCTCCGCAAGCTGTCAAGCCAATGACACATACCACAGCCAATAAGATTAGTTTTATATTCTTCATAATTAGTATCTCCTGTTTTAATCAACTGTCTCAATTCGAATGACATTGGTATTTCCGCTCTGACCGCTGGTATTACCTCCGGTCATAACGACTGTGTCCCCGGCCTCGAGATGCAAAACCTCTTTAGCCGCACGCATTGCATAAAAATTCAGGACCTCCATACTCGGGAAATGCTCTGTTAAAACAGGAAGAACTCCCCATGACAGAGAAAGCTTTCTCCATGCAAGCTCATTTGTGGCAAAACCCAGTATCGTAATCGGAGCCCGGAAGCGGGATACCATTCTGACGGTGAGACCGCTGATGGATGTTACGATAATAGCCTGGGCCTTCAAATCAATGGCCATGGTACATGCAGCATGGGAGATGGCATCTACCCGGTTATGAATATGGAATTTCTGCGTATGGAAATGTTCAATGTAATCGATATGGTTTTCCGTTTCTTCTGCAATCTCACTCATGGCTCGTACGGCTTCCACCGGATATTTTCCTGCGGCAGATTCTCCTGAGAGCATAATGGCACTGGTTCCATCGTATACCGCATTTGCCACATCACTGATCTCAGCTCGTGTAGGCCGTGGGTTTGATATCATGCTTTCCAGCATTTCTGTAGCGGTAATAACACGTTTACCGAGAAGACGACATTTGGTAATCAGGTATTTCTGGATAGCAGGCAGTTCTGCAAAAGGCACTTCAACGCCCAGATCGCCCCGGGCTACCATTACTCCTTCGCAGGCTGAGCAGATCTCATCGATATTATCGATACCGGATTGATTTTCTATCTTTGCGATAAGATCGATCCCGTCACCACCATTTTCATGTAAAAAGTTTCTCAAATCAAGCAGATCCTGTTTGCAGGAAACAAAGGATGCTGCCACAAAGTCCACCTTGTTCCGAATTCCGAAAAGAAGGTCTTCCTTGTCCTGATCGCTCAGATATTGCTGATGCATCACCCTGCCTGGGAAGCTCATGCTTTTTTGATTAGAAAGCACTCCCCCATTGAGAACTTTACAGTAGATTTCCGTATACTCAATGCGTTCTACTTCAAAGATAACCAGTCCATTGTTTACCAGAATCCGGTCTCCCACTTCCAGATCCTCCGCCAGCCCATTATAATTTACTGACACAATGGTCTCATCTCCTACTACATCGCGAGTTGTAAAGGTAAAATCAGCACCGTCCTGAAGGGTCACGCTTCCCTCCCGGAAAGTCCTTAGACGGTATTCCGGTCCTTTTGTATCCAGCATAATGGCAATCGGCAGATTCATTTCCTCCCGAACCGCTTTGATCATATCAATCTTATTCTGATGTTCTTCATATGATCCATGGGAAAAGTTTAATCTTGCTACGTTCAATCCCTCCTGACACATAGCTTTAAAAATGGCCGGATCTTCACTGGCTGGTCCAATAGTACAGATGATTTTTGTTTTTCTCATTTTTTCCCTCCCCTGAATTATAGATTAGTATATTCAATTTAATCATACCACCAAAAGAATTCTATTATCAATCCCATATGGCGAAAATTCTCAGAAATTTGCAGAGGAAAAGCCCACGAGCAGGACAACCGTTGTCATTCTCATGATCCCGACAGGACTTTGCTGACTTCATTCGCAAATTTTTCAGGATAATCACTAACCAGCATATGTGTGCTTTCGGGGAAAGGAACAGCCCGGTAAGGAGTGTTTATGTGTTTTGCGTACCAATCTGAAAGTGATGGTGAAAACAGTGAACCGGGATCTGCATAGAAATAAGTAACCGGCACTGTAATCTTCTCAACTACGGGACGATTATCCTGATTTTTCATAGATAAGGCCAAGCTGATCAGCACGGATTCGTCACACTTGGATAAGGTTTTTTTCAACGGTCTTTTAAGGAGAAATCCGGGTATTTTTGCCAGCTTTGGAATAGCACCAATTGCGAATTCCTTATAAAGTGTATAGAAATCTCTATCCGCATCCCTCTCCATGTCCTCTTTTGTATATCGCCCCTGGTAGAGGCCCAGCTCCCACTCTTCATCATTAAGTTGTTTTGGTGTCATATCACAGAGAATAATCTGCTTGAGAGCATCACAACCATAAAGCCGGATATAGTTAAATACAACACCAGCGCCCATTGACCAGCCCAGAAGTGTGATATTGGATAGGGAAAGCCCCTGTATTATTTCATTCAAATCGCTGGCCAGTGTTTCCATGGTTGGGCTTTCACTATTCGCCCCCTTGCTCCCCCCATGTCCACGATGATCATAAATAATGCATCTGGCCTGGTCCTGCAACCTTTCCACAGGCTTCAGATAAATATCATGAGAACTTGTCCACCCGTGCATCATAATGATGGTATCCTCACCCTGTCCTTTGTCCTCATAATACAGCTTCTCTCCATTGCTAAGAGTAAAATAGCTCATAAAAAATTCTCCTTATCTTTTTTATCTAAGCACTAGTATACCATAATTGCAAAACACATGAAAGATAGGCCTTATTTCAACAGTTAATCGCAAAACACATATGTCTGACAGCAAACCTTTTCCTAATTTGTCATTGCCGGCAATGAAAATGAGAAAAATCAAATCTCAATGCTCTCTGCAAGTATATATAAAATGTGTTATACTAAATGCCATTAACAGGGAGAAAAGCAGGGAGGATTAAAGGAAATGAATGATGTAATCCGTCAGTTATATGAGAGAAAGTCTGTCCGGGCTTTTACAGATCGGGATATTGATGAAAAAATCGTACAGGAAATCCTCACAGCTGCTGTCATGGCACCTACAGCAGGAAATCAGCAGCTCTACAGCATCCTGAGAATCACGGATCCCCATATAAAAGAACTCTTAAGTGAATCCTGTGACCATCAGCCTTTTATCGCCAAAGGCAAGCTGGTCCTCGTTTTTTGTGCCGATTGCCTGAAATGGTATGACGCATATTGCTATGAGGGCTGCTATCCCCGGGAACCCGGACCGGGCGACCTGATACTGGCCATCGACGACGCCCTGATCGCCGCCCAGAATGCAGTGACCGCAGCCTGGTCCTATGGTATAGGCTCCTGCTATATCGGCGATATTATGGAAAATGCAGAAGAACAGCGGAAGATTCTGGACTTACCGGATTATGTATTCCCGGCTGCTCTCCTGGTATTCGGCTATCCGACAAAACAGCAGGAGAATCGAAAAAAACCGGAAAGAGCGCCTTTGGATTACATCGTCAGCGAGAACACTTATCGAAGACTGGACCGTGAACAGCTGAGAAAAACCATCATGAAAGGCAAGGAAAAAGAATCCTATGCAAACTGGCTGCAGGCCTTCTGTAAAAGAAAGTACCATTCAGATTTTGCTATAGAGATGTCCCGATCCGTAGCCTCTTATCTGGGCCAGTACGGTGAGTATAATAGTGAGTATAATAAAGAAAATAAAGCTGAGAATTAGTTGAATCAGAATGGTAATCGACAGCAATCTTTTAACAGCGTCCTTGTAAAGAAAAGAAGAAAATGCAGATCTTTTTAAAAATCATCAGTATACTCATAATCCTTTACGGACTCTCTACCAGCAGGCATCAGTCAAAGTCCCGCTTCTTCATCTTCTGGCTGGTCCTGGCTTCTGCCGGACTTATCCTGTCCGAGCTCATTCGGACAGAGCTTATAAGCAGGATACCCCCGCCGGTCAGGCTGACCTTAATCTGTCTCCTGATTACCGGAGCAGCCGTCTTCCTGGTCATGATCGGCCTGATTTTATCTGCTTTTCATGAACGTCCTCTCAAGCATCCGGACTGCCTTATCGTTCTGGGAGCCCAGGTGAGAGAAAGCGGCCCCAGCCGGGTCCTAGCTTATCGACTGGATGCAGCAGCAGCCTACCTGCGTGACCACACAGAGACCGTGGTCGTTCTCTCCGGCGGCAAAGGAAGAACTGAGCCCTGGACGGAGGCGGAAGGAATGGAAAAATACCTGAAAGATCAGAAACTGCCGGAGGGAATCCGAATCATTACGGAAAAAGAATCCATGTCAACCAGGGACAACCTTAGAAACTGCTTTCGCCTGACAGGGGATGTTCCTGTTGCCGTCGTGACCAGCAACTTCCATATGTACCGGGCCAAAATGCTGGCAAGGGATGCCGGCTACAGCAATGTATACGGGATTGCGGCAAGATCAACCCCTTATTATCTGCCAAACAACATCACCAGAGAAAGCCTGGCTTTGATTAAAAGCCTTTTCTATATACTCCTGAATTCCTTCTCCTGTTTTTGATGTATGATCGGCAAAAAAGGCTGCCGGAAGATACCGGCTTTCTGAATCCAGAGCCTGACGGAGATATAAAGATGAAAATCATGATCAGTGCCTGCCTGGCAGGTGAGAACTGTAAATATAGTGGTGGGAACAACCGAAATGAAAAGGTAATGCAGCTGATGACGGACAATGATATCATTACCGTCTGTCCGGAACAAATGGGCGGTCTTCCGACCCCTCGCCTTCCTTCAGAGATCAAAAACGGCGTGGTTACGGCAAAAGATGGAAGGATTGTAGATAAAGAATTCCGAAAAGGTGCGCTTAAATGTCTGGAGATTGCTCTGCGTGAAAAGCCCGATCTGGTCGTTTTGCAGTCGCGGAGCCCCAGCTGCGGGGTAAAGCAGCGGTACGACGGAACATTTTCCGGAAGACTTGTGGAAGGAGCCGGCGTAACCGCACAGCTCCTGATGGAGAAAGGTTTCCAATGCATCGATGTGGAGGACCTGTAAATTATAGAAAGCAGGAAAAAGACAGATGGAAAAACATAAAAGAAGCATTCATGTTGTAGCAGCCCTTATTCGCCGGGGCAGCCAGGTCTTTGCAAGTCAGCGAGGCTATGGGAACTATAAGGACTGGTGGGAGTTCCCCGGGGGAAAGATCGAGGCCGGAGAAAGGCCTGAGCAGGCATTAGCTCGTGAAATCCATGAAGAGCTTACTGTAGATATTTCTGTAGATGAATATCTAACCACTGTAGAATATGATTATCCGGAATTTCACCTGACAATGGCATGCTACTGGTGCAGTGTCAGAGACGGGCATTTAACGCTCCTGGAACACCAGGCGGCCAAATGGCTTCCTCTGAATGATTTGCGGCAGGTCAGGTGGCTGCCCGCAGATGTTTTAGTAATTGAAGAAATCGAAAAGGCGATGAAAAAAAGGGTTAAGGATTAGGAGCGATGTTCGAAAGAGTATCGATAATGACCAGACAATCTTTTTTTACATTCTGCATGGCAGTAATCATCTTGTCCCGGGGAATGGCGACACACCCTTCTGTATAAGGCTTCGCAGGCCCCAGGCAATGGAGGAAAATGGCAGAGCCTTTTCCTTCTTCTCCTTTTTCATTCCAGCTGATATTCATACAATACTGGTACTGGGTCGTGAACTCTATAAGATGTTCTGAGTTTTTTATATCCAGGTCAGGAAAATCCTTAATGTTGACCATCTCGTTATAATGGTGACCATCTCTCTGATCGCAGGACCAGTAATCATCCTCACAAACCTTTCGATAGGGAAATACACAGCCGGGATCATCAGCTATCCCGAATGCATAATTAAAATGATAGACACCAGCGGGAGTTTTTTTATCGCCTTCTTTTTCTTTAAACAAGCCATTCTTCCCTATGCAGCCCGGAGTTGTAAATATTTCTTTCCATTTCCCTTCGGCATCTTTTTCATGCATGGAAACATAGGCAGTAGTATCTCCAACTCCTGCCACAATAAAAAGCTGATTGGCCGTCCGGGCTGCCTCAAGTCTTCCTACCCATTCCGGTGAATCCGAATACATAAGTTATTCTCCCCCAATTCCATTTTCTGTGATTCATGAACTCTTACCTTTCAGAACAATCGCACCTCGTTCAGCATTTCTCCGCGATCAAGTCTGTCAGGCTCTGACTGCTTATTGCCCGGATTTCTTTTTCCGTATTGGAAGGTCGTATCCAGGGGATCAGCATATCAGATGACAGGACTACCGGCATTCGGTTGTGGATCCTTGCCAGGGCCGGAGAGGGCATTCTTGTAAGGATGGTAAAAACAGGATAGCGGAAACCATTATCCATACTTTCTATCCGGTAGATTCCTGCCAGCCATGTGACTTCCTGTCCGGGTATCTGGATGGCATACTTGTCCCCCGCTACCATCCGGTTCCCCTTCTGGACGTGCTCCCATTCAAAATAATAGGATGCGGGGATTATGCACCGCCTTCTCTGCCAGGATTCCCTAAAAGCCGGCTTCTGTCCGGCTGTTTCCACCCTGGCATTAACAATCGGATGGGCGATTCCGGAAAAACGGAATCCCCAGACCATGGGAAAAACTTTCCGGCTGCCATTCTTATCGGGCGCAATGACAGGAACGATATTCGTGGGGCGGACTTCCCCTTCCGTGATCATGGCCCGCCCCAGCTTGTCCGTCATGGTTTTCGCCAGAGAACTCCTCCGGGCTTCTTCTATGATTGGCCGCAATTCCGGTGACAGTTCAATAAGATATCTTGTACACATGAGGTTTCCCCGCAGCAATCTCTACCGATACATCAGGCTTCTTCGATAGAGATTGTTCTAAATTAAATATTTACATGTATGGGCTATCGATCAATCGGTGTTCTGACCTCCACTATATCACAAATTGGCAGAATATCACAGTTTCATAGACTACTCCTGTCCGCTTCTTTCCGCTGCCATCAGGCAGCTTCCTGCATTTCCTCCAGGTACTCTTTGTAGTCTGATTCATCCGCAAAGAGGACATAATGTCCATCAACATAACCCATATAGCCCGCAGCTGTAACATAACCTTTCATTCTCTCCACCTCATTTCCCTTTCATATTTGCACGTGTCCTTATCATTCATCATTGTCCTAAGTATCCTGTATTCTCAGATAACCTCTCTCATCTGTATACACGGTACCACAAAAGGGTGTCCCAAAAAACGGACTCTGAGTATGGAAATTTTTACCATTTACTGGTTTTAAAAGGGAGAGTTTCACTATCTATTGTTATCCACATCCCTTGGGTGAACAAAAAGAGGAGCCGTCTCTGATGACGACTCCCCAAATAGGATCCGTTTTTTTATTTCTTCAGCTGAAGGCCGTCTTTAAAGGCTTCGCCGACGCGTTCTCCAACTTTATAATAGCCGTGGGTGTAAGGATCGAAGGCAATGGCATTGACCAGGGATATATCAAGTTTCCCATCGGACATAACACTTTCGTCAGCCGTTACATTGACCACTTTGCCTATTACTCCGCAGCCGTATTCATTGTCCTGATACTCCACAAACCGGCACTCAAGACAGAGGGGGAATTCGTTGATCACTGGAGCGTCTACCATCTCTGCCTTCGATGCCGTCAGTCCACTCCGGGCAAATTTATCCGGATTCTTATTCCCCGTTTCCACGCCAAAGTAATCTGCTTCCACGATATGGGCCGCATCAGCTATACTGACGGTAAATGCGCCTCTGGCTTTAATATTTTTTACGGTCTTATGGCTCTCTGTCAGGTTAAGTGCCACGGTATCCCTGGCCTGCATAGTGCCCCAGGCGGCATTCATAACATTTACACTGCCGTCTTCATTATAGCTTGCGACCATCAATACCGGCATAGGAAAAATCCCTTCCGTGATGTTAATCTTTGTTCTCATAATAACAGCCTCTCTTCTAAGTATGGAAATCACATTCAGGAGACGGAGAAAAGTCCTCGTCTCCTTGACAGCGGGTAACTGTGTATCTATAATTATACGCATAGACATACTATTTTCAAGTACTACTCTTTTTGACAGGTACTATCTTTCAGGAAAGCATGTAGATATGATAAAAAATTATATTGAGAAGGCAAACTTCGATGAAACAGGCTTCAGTTACACATTGTCGCTAATCTCCGGCAAACATAAAATGGTCATTCTCTATTGCCTGATGGAATTCCACACCGTACGGTTCAACGAATTGAAACGCTATCTGAAACGAATCTCTGACAAGACATTAAGCAATAATCTTAAGGAATTGGAAGCAGACAAACTGATCATCCGGAAAGAATACCCTCAGATTCCTCCCAAAGTGGAGTACAGTCTTAGTGAGCGGGGCAAGTCCCTGATGTCTGTTCTGGACCAGTTGTGCGTCTGGGGAGAGAACAACAGATTATAAACTGCCTGAACATCATGGCAGAGAATCCATTTTGATTTTTTCTTTCTCTGCTTTGAGCAGGTCTAAGTTAATCTTCTGTTCACCGGCCGTCTTATCAACCCAGAGATTCAGAGAGTCGATGGCCAGTGAAATTGCGTCTAATTTGGAGCTGATCAGGGCAAAGTCTTTGATTTCATCGTCTGAAATCTTTCCATCTCTTCCAATCTGAATCAGTCGGTTTGTCAGGGAATCAATATCATTTAGCCCGGCAATAGTTTCCAGGATAATTCCGGAAAGGTCCGTGATCTCCACTTCCGGCACGTATCGGTCTCCGATTGCGCATTTATGGGAACAATAATAATTGCACAAATCCGGCCTTCCATAGCAGTCTGCCATCTGAACAATATCATAAGGTGTCGGTTCCTGGGATTCATATTCAATCTTTTCAATCCTGGCTGATGAAAAACCCGGCATCCTTTCTGCCGCCTTTTCTCTGGTCAATCCTTTTTCCTCCCGGGCCAGCTGATATATGTTTTTATTCTCTCTTGTCGATTGTCTTCCCATGACAATTCCTCCTGTATTTCTTCAAATTCGCGGAATAGACTACAGTATCCCCTGATGCAGGATATATATTTATATTCTTGTCATTATTATACTATAAGTAACTTGGATAGCAAAGACCTGCCGGGGGGTGTTCCCAATGAACGTCACTACAAGAATAAATCGCATTCGGATCATCATTAAGATGAATGAGCAGCCTGCTGTAAGCAGAAAACTCGGATTAAAAGATAAATCGTATTTTAAAGGGAGGGACAAAAAATGTTAACACTTCTATTTATCATATGTATGCTTGGTGTATTTGGAAAGATTTTTACTCTGGTTCTCAAAGGAACCTGGGGACTGACAAAGATTTTGTTTTCGCTGGTATTTCTGCCGGTAATCCTGATCGGAATGGCTGTCAGTGGATTGATTGTCATCGCCCTGCCGATTCTCATTGTCATAGGTGCAGCAGCACTGTTTGAAGAAGCCTAAACCGGGTAGCGGATAAGAAAAGGAGGATGTCATGAATCAGTTAGCAAAAGTCTTGATAATGGTTTTCGTAATCCTTTATATTGTGTCACCCGTTGATGCCTGTCCAGGTCCCATTGATGATTTGATTGTGCTCCTGCTAAGTATCGCAGCACAGAGAAAAATAAGAATCAGCGACTAGGTAAAGTTGCTTAAAGGGCTTCCGGCTTATCCGGAGGCTCTTTTTTTAAATTAAAATCAATCGTCTCTCATTTTAGGGATGTTATAAAAATAATTATTACTTGACAAGAATTATAATGCATGGTACATTTTACAAAACCGTTGAAGAAGAGTGAGTAAATATAATGCTCCATCTCACAGAGAGCTGCAGCCGGTGGAATTGCGGCAGATGAACTTATATTGAATGGGCTTCTGAGGGCGACCAGAAATGCATCTCATCCTTTGGATCAGATAGAAAAGGATTGATAACGATGCAGATTATGGGAGACGGAGCGGGAATCTCCGTGATCAAAGTTCGGCATATGTTTGTATGCGCAGAGTGGGTATGTGATCATACCAAGCCGGGTGGCACCGCAGGTTACGTATATTATAACCTGTCCCAGCAGTAACTGTATGGGACAGGTTTTCTTTTTGTCCAGACACATTTTTATGTGATTACCGGCCAAATACCCTTCAGAAAATTCTTATGTCCCATATCACTGATCTCACATATTTATTAAAGGAGGCAATGATATGTCCGATAACAAAATCCCCTATAAAATCTATCTGGAAGAACAGGAAATGCCGAAATGCTGGTACAATATGCGGGCGGATATGAAGAATAAACCGGCCCCCCTTCTGAATCCGGGAACCGGCCAGCCGCTTAAGGCCGAGGAGCTCGAACCGATCTTCTGTAAGGAGCTGGTAGCCCAGGAGCTTGATAACGACACTCCCTATATCGAGATTCCTCAGGAAATCCGGGATTTCTATAAAATGTACCGCCCCTCTCCTCTGGTAAGGGCTTATTGTCTGGAAGAAAAGCTCCAGACTCCGGCAAAAATCTATTATAAATTTGAAGGAAATAACACCAGTGGCAGCCACAAGCTGAATTCTGCCATCGCCCAGGCTTACTACGCAAAGAACCAGGGCCTGAAGGGTGTGACGACAGAGACCGGAGCCGGCCAGTGGGGTACAGCCCTGTCCATGGCCTGTTCTTATCTGGGTCTTGACTGCAAGGTCTACATGGTAAAAGTTTCCTATGAACAAAAACCCTTCCGCCGTGAAGTCATGAGGACCTACGGGGCCTCCGTTGTGCCCTCTCCCTCAGAGACGACCGAAGTCGGCCGCCGGATCCTTGCCGAACATCCAGGCACGACAGGAAGCCTTGGCTGCGCCATCTCCGAGGCAGTAGAAGTAGCAGCTTCCAACCCTGGATACCGTTATGTGCTGGGCAGCGTCCTCAATCAGGTTCTTCTCCATCAATCCGTCATCGGTCTCGAGACCAAGGCTGCCATGGATAAATACGGAATCAAACCGGACATTATCATCGGATGTGCCGGCGGAGGATCCAATCTTGGCGGACTGATCGCTCCCTTTATGGGTGAAAAACTCCGGGGAGAAGCCGACTATCAGATTGTTGCGGTTGAACCGGCATCATGCCCCAGCTTTACCCGGGGAACCTATGCCTATGATTTCTGTGACACCGGAAAAATCTGCCCACTTGCTAAAATGTATACTTTGGGAAGTGACTTTATTCCATCACCCAACCATGCCGGAGGTCTCCGTTTCCACGGCATGAGCAGCTGCCTCTCCCAGCTCTATCATGATGGCTATATGGATGCAATCAGCGTAGAGCAGACGGAGGTTTTCAAGGCTGCAGAGCAATTCGCCCGCGTGGAAGGAATTCTTCCGGCACCGGAAAGCTCCCACGCTATCAAAGCAGCCATCGACGAGGCAATGCGATGCAAAGAAACCGGCGAGGAAAAGACCATCCTCTTCGGTCTTACAGGAACCGGTTACTTCGACATGGTAGCTTACGAGAAGTTCCACGACGGCAAAATGACGGACGAAATACCGACCGACGAGCAGATTGCCGCCTCCGTTGCAAAGCTGCCCAAAGTCAACTAAACAATCCCGGCATGAATCCTGAAAGCTAAAGGGAGCCGGGGGAGTATTCACAGCAGGATACTCCCCCGGCTCCGGTTTTTCTCCATACACATCAAAAACTTTTGCCTGCTGCCTTCTTTTTCTTTATGATCACATACTCCAAAGACTGCGACTGCTGGTCATGGCACCCCGAAAGCCTGCTTTCCTGCTTGCCTCCAGCTTCTCCGGGGTGTTGACAAAACCTGCGATATAGATATCCCCCGGGAAAACTTCCTTAAACTTAGGAAAAAACTCAAGAGCCGGTTGGAAAGGCCGGAGTTCTAAGGCGTCACAGCGGACATCGGGAAGAAAGCGAAAGGCATTCTCCACCGATATAGAATCTACCAGAGCTATTTTAAAGATAGTCCGCATTCCGAGATTCTGGAACATATGAAACTTACTGACGCTGGATCCGATCAGCCAGTCAACCTGATATAAATTTTGCAGCATGCGGAAGGCTGTCCTGTCATTTCCCAGCCCCCCTACCAGCTCATGATTGATGAGAACCTTTTTTCCCCTTCTGTGGCATAGCTCAGTCAGTTTGCGCAGATTTCCTATATGGGCACCGGAAAGCTGAACCACCGGACAATCCAGTGCCAGGGCCTCCTCCAGGTATCGTAATTCTCTTATAGAAGGAATAATCTCAAATTCATTCATGGCAATCCTCTCATTCAAGCATGGCAATTCGTAATAATTATGCGGTCACCATTCATCAAATCTTATATCAGATGGGAGATAGTTAACTTCTATCAGTGGGAGTCCAATCTCCCATCTGATATACGCTCC